>PWVU01000140.1 GCA_003561715.1 Candidatus Kaiserbacteria bacterium
ACGGGTCAATGGGACTACCTGATCCGCGAGCGCATGCGCAAGGAGGACTTCATCGCTTTCCTGGAGTACCTGCTGGCGGTGTACACCACCGGCCCTATTGTGCTCATCGTGGACAACTATATCAGCCACACCGCTCACGCCGTTCAGGCGTGGCTGAATGAGCACCCCCGGATGCGCTTGGTTTACCTTCCCGAGTACTGCTTGCACTTGAATCCTATCGAGCCAATCTGGCTTCAACTCAAGAACACCGTTGCTCCTAACCGTTTGTACGATTCGATGAAGACATTGCTGGACACTGCCAAGGCTTTCCTTGACGATATGAGCCCAGAACAAGCCCTCGCCTGGGCTGCCGCTTGAAAACTTGAAAGGACTTTCTGCTACCTACTTGGTAGGTCGTTTGTCACAGGCATATCCATTCTGACCATGTTGCGTAGAGCCGAATTATGTGATCGAAATGGCGATATGAGCCGCAAGCGGCCTATCTAGAAGCGGACTTGCCCGTAAATCACGATCCCAATGCACAGAGTGTAATGGCGGCGCTGGCGACAAGTGACCCAGTAGTAGTGCGAGTACCGATTGCCGGATTTGGCCAAGCGACGGTCCTGAGCCTCAAAGTCGCCCGAGTCGGCGCGTGGCCACCACAGGCCGGCGATCTTGACGGCGTCTTCGGCATCACGGAGGTTGCGCGGACGATAGCCCCTGTGCTTCTTGTCCCATTTCTGGCCCTGCAGGAAACGCTGGACACCACCGATCTATGCGCCGAGGCCCGTGGAAAGACCAGGCCAATACCGGGGATGGTGGCCAGTTGGGCAATGACAGGGCGAGTTTGAAGCTCGGCGGCGATCCAGCGATCGACCTGTTCGATCTTCGAGGAAGCGAATGTGATCCAGAGTGAGTTCGAGGATGCGATGAACAGGAAGGGCGAGGGATGGGTCGAGCGAGAAACTCTCCTGGGCGACACGCTGGAGCTTGTGGGCATTGTCGAGTGGGTCAGGCAGGTGGTGTCCGCTGAGTTCATATAGGTGAGCGGCCAATTCCTCGACCGGAATCTCGACCAACTCGTCCAGAGTGGGTTGTTGAGAGAGCACGAGACGGCTGGTAACGCCAAAGGTGTTCGAGAAGGGCTTGATACAGCGGTGGGAGCTGGCTTTGAGGAAGAGGAAAGAAGAAAGGTAGCACTTCTCGCGGGCCAGGCACTGGATCAAGCGGAAGCGCAGACGAGTGTTGAAGGACAAGGGCAAGCAGTCTGGCGGGGTCCAGACCACATGGCGAGAGCGGGTGCGTTCGGCGATGTAGAAAGGGTCTCGCTCGTCGCACTTGTGATCGTCGGCAAAGCACTTCCTGAGCCACTTGACCCAGCGGTGGTTGAGCAAGTGCAGGTCCATGTCGTGGAGGGTCAAGTCCGGATCCGCCGAGAGTTGAAACAAGAAAGGGAGCCACGGATAGCCGGTGGCCTCGCCGGAGATGTAGATGCCATCAAAGGCATACGTCTCGAGGGCATCGAGCAAGAGTTGCTTGGCGGATGAATAGCCGGAACAGGAATTGGCGAACGAGATGTGAGATTCGAGAGGCTGGCCGTCAGGGAAGAGTAGACAGAAGTCGGCTTTCTTCTGACTAAAGTCGATGCCACCTTGCAGACGATTCGTTATCGGGAAGCTCCTTTCCAACAGAAAGCGTACACGAGCGGTTAGTCGGGTGCCCCGGTGCTCCCTGGAGCGACATCCTTGCTGCCAATCAGCCCTCATGCTCTGCCGAGGGGAGCTGCGGTCTGCTACACCGCAGCTCGGCGGAGGTAGGGGCATCGTGCGATGTCAGACGTTAATCCCCAGGGAGACCGGGAGGCAAACTCATCAAGAAGTGACCTGTACCTAGTCAGTACCGGCCCGGCAAGGGGGAACAGCCTTGCCCGGTCAGCCCGCAGTCCGGCCCACGCCGAGCTGGGGGTGATTGTCGCCGGGGTGCCCGATTTCCGCAAGTGTGCTATGTAGTTGTTAAAGAACGAGTAGTTGCTGTAAGTACTTTGTACAAGCAGCCACTGGTCTGGAGGCCAGTGATTTCGGCAAGAAACCGAAAGTTTCTTAGCAGGAGGGTTGCAGGCATTGGGTGATTGATTGTCCTAGCACGTGAATGCTTCGATTCTGTCAAGTGCGTCGCAAAAGGAGATGCACACATCAAGTCTTTGAAGTGACTTTGTCCACACTATCCTTGCACTTTTAAAAACTAGCGGCATGGCCCATTCCGTGGATAATGGTATGTGCGAACAAGCCAACACCACGGAGGGGGACCATGCCTACACCAATCATATGTCTTTCCGACTCTTTGCGCCAGTTCCTGGAGGCCTTCCGCCCTTGCTCTAGCCGACGCCAATGGCCGTACTTTGTGACCGTACTGCTGGGGTTGGTGGAGTGCCAAGAGCGAAGTACTCTCACCGGATGCTTGCGCCGAGTCGCAGAGACGATTAGCCTGTGCGGGCTGTCGCGTTTCCTGGGCCGTTGGTCAGGGCAATCGCATCTCAATCTCCGGGGCCCTGTGTAGGCAAAAAACCATCACGGGTAGCACTTTTGGCATACACCGGAGGCAAATGCTCGGCTCTGGCAAGTCAAAAACCTACGCGCGGAACAGGAACCGGCGCTTGACCGTCTCGAAAAACGATGCAAAAGGCTGAAATCGGATTTTGATGCGATTGCCCTGGGCCGTTGGTCTTGGTCTGTTGACAAGCTCGAGGCCGTTTGGTCGGCTCGTTTTCGACTGCAGATGGCGCTGGCCGTGCAGGCCGAACATCTTCGCCAGCGAAGGTTGCGCCCGAAACGTCGAGGGCGTCCCAAGGCAACCCTCGTAACCGGTTACCTGATCCTGGACGATTCGGTGCACTGCAAGCCGAAAGGGCAAAAGATGGGCGGCCTGGGTCGGCACTACTCTGGAGTCGAGAAAAAGGTGGTACGCGGCCACTGCATGTTCGCCGGGCTGTACGTCCTGCTGGAGCGTCGCTGTCCGCTGCGGCCCCGGCTGTATCGCCAGAAGTCGGTCTGCGAGCAGGAAAGCACAGCTCTCCAGAGCAAGGTGGATATGGCGGTGGAAGAAATCGAGCGATTTCAGCCGGTTCCAGGCACCCACACGCATGTGCTGACCGACAGTTGGTACCACTGCAAGCGTGTCCGCAAGGCCGCCGAGAAACGTGACTGGGATGTCAGCGGTGGGCTGAGGAAGAATCGCAAAATGCGGCTGACTGACCCTGACGGTAACCGACGATGGCTGAGCCTGGCTGAGTATGCAGCCACCTTGAGGCCGGAAGACTATCAGCAAGCCGTTTGGCCTTCTCAACAAGGTGGTCACATCGTCTATGTGCATGCCATTCCAACTTGGGTGCGAAAGCTGGGGCCAACGCTGCTGCTGATCACTCGTCTCAGCCTGGACGGACCGCTGGAGCAGGCGCGCTACTGGGGCAGCACCCTGGTCGAGGCGGATGCCCAAACGGTTGTGAACGTCCTGGCCACACGATGGAACGTGGAGGTTCTCTTTGAAGACTACAAGGACCTTCTCGGCGCTGATCATTATCAGGTGATGAAGGCCACGGCCGTCGTGCGCTTCTGGACGCTGGTGTCCTGTTTGGCGTACTTTCTCGACGAGCAACGAGCGCTGCTCCAGGACTAACAACCCGGTGAGCACTTTACTCTCGGTGATGTTCGAAGACGTGTCCAGAAGGAGCATCAGCGCAATCTCCTGATATGGCTGGAAGACCAGTTCAACTCGGGCGTGAGCGTTGACGAGCCATGCACCCGGCTGAAAGTATATGCATGATCGAAAGTGCAAAGATAGTGGTCCAGTTGAAGGGTTCAAGGATCAGTCAAATTGGAGTTCGAACGCCACGATCTAGGGCCATTGAGTTCTTGGTCTCAAGAATACGGAATGTAATACTGGTAGACCGGGCCACGATAGTGGGTATTGACGGTGTTGACCTTAGTGGCAAGACTGAGCTTGCCGCGGAACTCGAGTGCGCCTTGAGAGAGTTGGGAATAGCCGTAACCGTCATTCATCAGGATGATTTTCTGAACCCTGAAGACTGTCGATTCAAGCGAGGTGAATGGTCTGCGATTGGATTCTATGAGGATTTCTTCGATTTTCGGCTCTTGGCTGATAGTATTCTCAGGCCTCTGCGAAGAAAAGAAGAGATAGATGTTACTTTGAGGCATGTTAATCCAATAACTGACACCTATGAACGGCCGATGCGCTATATGATTGGTTGCACTTCCTGCGTAATAGTTGAGGGACTTTTTCTTCTGCGTCCGCAATTGGCCAGTCTGTTTGATCTAATGATCAGACTGACGATCCCTGCCTCGCTGGTAATGGAGCGTGCCATGAACCGGGACGTACCACGCCTCGGGAGTTGTGAATTCGTTCGAAAGCATTATCTATTACAGCCGATTCCAGCCCAAGAATACTATGAACGGTTGCACCAACCAGACAATCGAGCAGATATCGTCATTGACAATTCTATCATTGATTTCCCTGTGATAGTCAAGTTCTAGCGAAATTGAGAAAACATGAGAGTTGCCGATAAGATAGAAGCAGTTTTCTGGGATATTGACAACACTTTGATTGACAGTGCTGCGGTACTCGACAGAGCCCGCAATTCTGCCGTGCTGGCGATGATTCACAATGGCCTTCCGGTCAAGGGTGTCGTTGATGGACTCTGTCGGCTCAACATGCTGAGTGGCTACTTCAATCCAACTTGGTATTCGTCTCTTCTAGCCTTGCTTTGTATAGAGTGCGGGATACGAGACGGAGAAGAGCGAGAAAGATTGATTTCCAGCGGGGTTAAGGCTTACCGAACAGAGTTGGAGACGATCCAGATGTTACCAGGTGCCAAAGAGACTATCGAGAGACTGAAGGCGGCAGGTCTTCGACTGGGGGTCATCTCTAACTGCCTCGCTCACATTCAAATGTCCAATCTTTCAAAGGTAGGGTTGCTAGACTACTTCGATTCAAATCTCTTGCTTATCTCTTCCAGCGCAGTTGATCACAGTCAGACCTATCAGCAAGACCGCCGTGATTTTGGTGGTCTTCTCGCTTATTATGAAGGGGCTTCGCTATATCGGACCGAAAAACCTTGGTTGACAATGTTTAAGGAGGCAGTTAATCGAACAGGAAGGTCTCCTCAGGAACTTCTCTTCGTTGGGGATATGCTCACAGATGTGATAGGAGCTAATGTGGCTGGGTTTACTAGTGTATTGCTACGTTCGTTTGACAGGGACAAAACAACTGAGAGGAGAACTACCGGTTTGAATCTTGAAAGACCCGATTACGTCATCAACAGAGTATCAGAACTTTTACAGATAATTGGCTTGGAACCTGTCGGAGAGTGACTAATACAGGCAGAATGTCCGCACGAGTTGACTGAGTGGGAACGATTGGTTTTTCGTGTTTTTCGCTGGTGCTAGCGTAACGGTTGTGCAACCAGAGCAAAGTGCTATAAACGGACAAGATGAGCCTCTTCTGAGAAAGGCAAAGGTAAATGCAATATCCAGCGCCTTTCGACCTGAAGGGACCGACCAGCGAACACGCTGTGGCCCGTGAACCTAGTATAGGGTGTGGGGTACACAGAATCAAGATATGAGGTATCCTTCTGTACCGTTAACAGTGCCACACATAGACATAAGGAGGTGCTTCATGTCACG
>PWVU01000080.1 GCA_003561715.1 Candidatus Kaiserbacteria bacterium
GTCTTTAGAAGAAAGATCAGGTTATCTAATTACCCCGGGGGAATTGAGTAGGGGCATCACCCCCCACCTGATTTGATCGAGGGAATGTAACGGTGCTTCCCTGTGGTGCTACAGGGATCACACGACCGCCACCAACGCTGGAGCGTGGACCTTCCGTATCGCCGGTGCCGAGCAGATACCGCACATTATTTAACGAAGCATTTTGACGTATCCGATCTGCGAGGTCTGGATTATCAGCAACGATTTCTTGAAGTCGTTGCCGAAGTTTATTTGGGAAACGCTGTTTGCGAATTATAGAAGCCATCGCATCAGCACCAAGGGTCGCCAACACACCCGCAATCACAAGAGATCCCGACCCTGTACCTGCGCCAAGCCCTCCCATGCCGGCACCAAGAACGGTACCGTAGTAGCGACCTGCCGCAGAAGCAAAGTATGGCATATCAATAGGGCGATCCTGTAGTGTCTGCATTGTTTGGCGCATATCAGTTAAATGCCCCCACTGTTTGTTGATCTCCGAAAAGTTTGGGTCGATTGAATCGAGGCGCTGACGAATGGCACTGCCAATAGCGTTATGAGTATCCTGTTGGAACAAGCCTTCTTTTGAATCATATGCACGCGTTTGTTTGTTGACTTCTCGCAAGATCTTAGTGAGACCAACTGGGTCCACCTCTCCAGAAGGGTTAGCGCGTCGATAGTTCTCAAACAATTGAGCGAGACGTGCCTCGGCAGAGGAAAGTTCCCCTGTAATGGTGGTTGGATGATTTCGCAATGCGGCAATCGCTTGTTGTTCGAGGTCGTCCAGACGAGTTACCTCACGATGAGACCTAGCCAGTGTTTCATAAGCCCCCATGATCTCGTCTCGCTGTGTGTTGTTTCGCGCCAGTGACTCATCAAATTTGAAGTTCCGATTAAACATTTTATACTCAGGCAAATAATTGCTGCGTACCAAATCCTCCATGAGCTGTTCTGGAGTTTTACCTTGCCTAGACGATATGCGCCCTATTTGCGTATTAAATACGCGGGTGTCTGGGATAGATTTTATGAGAGCGTCGGTTCCTTGTTTTATAATCGCGTCGTCAGTGCCAACCGCATTGACTCGCTGTAACGCTTTTTGTGCCGCGTTTCGCGTGAAACTTCCACCAGCGATCACACCGAGCGCACCAGAAAGTGCCCCTCCTGTGACTGCGCCACCGGCTGCGCCGATTACTCCACCAAGAGCGCCTTCGCGAGCAATCGAGCCGACGGTTGAATCGGGATTTTGCATTTCACGCCCAGCACCGTAAAGAGCGCCGCTCGCAGCTCCGCCCGGTACTGCGAGGCGTGCTCCTTGCCCCATTTTTGCAAGGATGCCGGGAGCGGCGAGAGCTCTTGCTGCTACTCCACCTCCTGCAACCAAAGATGCTCCCTCAAGACCGGTGCCAACCGCATCTTTTGCAGCAGCAAGAGGATTGCTGAATGTTTGCCCACGACCGATCGCATACGTCTCACCCATGAATGGTAAGTTCACCGGCTTCGTAGGGTCGAAGTCTCTACCAGCAAGAGTCGCCGCTATACCCCCGACGTTCACAGAGGCTCTCGCTGGTACGTTAAGCAAGTCTTTTGCCACTTGTTTAAGAAAGGGCTTTTTTTCTGACGCTGTATTTGTCGGGAGCACACCGGGCGCTTGTGTCTGTTGGGCACGCAACATCCCCGGCTGGTACGCTGAAGACGTCGCAGATTGCGACTGCCCTTGGGTTTGTGCCTGCAACTGTCCGGGAGTGTAGCTCATAAATTATGGAATGATTGAGGGAGTGGAGCTTTGTGAAGTGGTCGCGCCTTGAACCGATGCCGTTCCAAATCGGACATTGTACCCCTGCTCGACGGCGGACTGGAACTGTTCACGGGACATTGGTCCTTCATCAACAATGTTGCCTGACATATCAGTTACTACCGCGTACTGTGGAACATTGTTCGTGATGCCGATAAGACCTCGCGTATGAGAGAGTTCACTCCTAAAATCAGAATCATTGGAAACTCGCGACATGGATGTCTGAGCATCCATAAGTAGCTCTTGTTCCAAGTTTGAAATCGGTCCTTGCCCCTTTAATTCCCCACGAGCGGCCAGCGCCAAAATATTCTCAAACTGGTCGATTTTCTTAATCGACGCGGCTGTCCCCGGGGATGCTGCTTCTCGAATACGAGCAAAGAATCCTTCCGCTTTTTTGCCACCCTGTATAGGTCCCACCACTTTGTTGAGATTCGGATCAGAAAGTATTTGCCCCGCCAGAGAGTAAGCGTTGAAAGCTGAGTTGCCCGGACCAAAGTTTGACTGCGAGCCCGCTTGATTCGAAGCGATAGGAGTACCATCGGCGCTATAGCGGGTTTGGCCTTCGCCAAGAGTAAACTGTCCCTGAGCCGCTCGCTCAGTATTCGCGCGTTGTCGTGAAGTCGCGGCGTTGTACCATCCAAGAGCTTCGTCATGAGCCAACCGCGCCTCAGCGAGACTAATATTATTTGCCTTATACTGGGCATCAATCTCAGCCTTCCACTCGTCGAGAGCAAATTTTGCATTTTCCATATCAATCTTCCTCTGTTTCTCTGTCGCTTCAGCCTCGGCTTGAGCCGCAAGCGGTGCCCATGAACCAATGAGCTCTTGGGGAGTAACACCGATCTGTTTTGCAATATCCTGAAGTTGAGCCGGGTCGAGCGTATTAGGGTCAATCCCCTGAGCCACAAGCGAAGCGGCGATACGGTTCACGTTCGTTTCACGACGCTCATCCTGAGTCTTCAAAAGATCCAAGTATGATTTGCTTCCACGCTCAACCGCCTCGCGTCGGCGCTGCGCTTCCTCAACAGCCATCTTGCTTGCTTCGCCGTGGATGGCGGCAATAGCAGCATTGCGCTCATTGTTGATCGCGGCATTGATGTCACGATTTTGCTCGAGAATACTGTCTTGGATCGCTCCGCCACGAGGAGAGCCGGCAAGCCCACGACGCGCGAGGACTGCGGTCCCTTGCCCGACACGACCTTGCCCTTGCACTGTCGCCTGACGAACGCGATCGTTATACACCTGATCGAGTGCGTTGATGCGATCTTGGAACATGCCGATCATCTCACCACGAATGTCGCTGACGTTCGTGTTTTGGTTCATCTGACCCTGAAGGTATGACGCATAGCCGGACTCAAACTCATTGCCGCCCTGAAGTGCCGGAGCTTGGTAGCCTCCGGATGGAGCACCTGATACGAGTGGCTGAATAGTCTCTCCAACCGGGCGATTCTTATCGGCAACGATCCGGTTGAGAGCATCGACATTGACCGCCCCTGCGCCCACGTCTTGACCGAGCGGAGTTGCCACCCCTGCGTTTGTTGCTATTTGTTGTAGTTCTTGAGAAGGAGGCATATTAAACGTAGTATTCGGTTACTATGACGATGCCGGGAGCGCCAGCCGCTCCGTTTCCACCTCCACCACCATATCCTCGCCCGGCTCCTCCAGTGCCCCAGCTTCCGGGGCTTCCTGTATTTGTCGAGTTCTTGCCACCATGCCCCAGCACGGAACCTCCGCCCATACCTCCATGATAATAGTTAGTACTCGATGAAGTCATGCCGTGAGAAAGACCATCACCGCCATCGCCGCCGTTGATATTCACGTCACCACTAACACCAGTACCACCTCCAGCACCACTACTTCCACTTCCCGAGCTTCCGCCGTTTCCAGTGCAGTGGGCACCGAAACTACTTGCTTGAGTAGCGGTGCCGACTGTTACCGTTTCTGTAGCTCCAATGCTTGATGCGGCAATCTTTTTACGTGCGTAGCCTCCGCCTCCGCCTCCGCCTCCGCTTGCGCCACCATTACCCCCTCCTCCTTGCACCTCCACAACCACATACTTCAATCCTGCGGGTTTAGTATATGTCCCGGTTGAAGTAAATATTTGTTGGGTTGGGCTTTTGAATACCTCAGTAGGGATGCTTTCTTCGGTAAGAAATTGATTATCCTCATCGGGTGTACCAAAATCTCCACCACCTGCAAGAGCATCTAGCTGCTCCTTTGTTAAAATACTTGGGTTTGGCAACATCAAAAGATCTCCATTGGCATCTCCGATACCAATAAGCACTTCGTTGGTGCCTGGAGTTGTGCTGAGTACACCCGCGGTGTCAGAAAGATAATATCGAGCACCCGGCGTGTAAGAGCCGACCGTCTCGGTACCGGAAACTTGAACGCCACCAGCGATACCTGCATCAGCGGTACCTGAGCCCATCGCTATCCCGATTTTCACTCCGATACTTCGAGCGAGGACATCCGCCTTGGTGAGTCGCCACTTTCCGTCGTTAGTATCGAGATACACCATGTTCTGCGCGGCAACAGTGACCCCCGCGGTTCCTCCAATAATTTGCCTATTGAATGTGACCGCTCCTCCGGAGGCGGTATCGAGCACGAACTGCACCGTAGCCATTGCGTTTGGCTCTGACTGCGCGGGTGCTCCGTCGTAGCGAAGTGGAGTACCAGCGTCGAGAGGAGTAGTGCCATCAAGGACGTTGGCTATACGCGAGAGGAGTGCCCAATCCGTTATCTGTACGAGCGTACCGATCCGGTGTTTACGCGCGAACCCGGGTGTGGCAACCCCTTGCCGAGAGATAGAAACAATTTGAGAAAGCGTACGCGTTGCTACGGTGAGACGACCGATAAAATATTCTTTGCGTGTGCCGGTATCAACCGTGAAGCCGTAAAGCCGATCATTCACTAAAGAAACACCGTCCTTGTCGGTGACTGATGTTATTTGCGCTGACTCCGCACCGACTTCAATGGTGCCCGCAAGTTGCGTTGAAAAGTCGGCTACTGCTTTAAGGAGTGTTTGTGCCATAGAAACGCTCCTTTCTTTTAGTTAGTATATCACCGATTAGGATTGTCAACACTCTCACCATCTGTTGATACGTGACGCCTCTGCCGATACCCAGTCGGGAGCTTGCGTCGGTAGGTGAGAATGTCGAAGAACTTGTGCCACTCGAACGCGACGTACCCAAACTCAGTTGCCTCAAACCTCAGTTGGCAGGTACGGAACGCCGAGGTACGCACCCGCATTTCCATAAGGAACGGGAACACCGTGACGGGAATCCCCCCGCCGATCGGAGTGTCCCCGAGCATTGAGTTGCCGATGAGTTGAGGAGAATTGACGTCGACATACGACTGATCCCCACGAATGGTGCCCACAAGCTCGAACGGCGCATTATCATACGAAGCAGAAACTTGCACCACCTGTCCTTCACTAATGAGCCCCTTAAACTGGAAGAAGCGAACCTTCTTGAGAATGTCGTCGTCGATTGACTCAGGCTTCGAAAGCCAGTAGTTGACGACCTGTGCATCAAGATCATCGAAGCCTGAGAAGAGCTCAAAGACCACCTCCGATGTGGAGGAGCCGCCGTACAGAAGTCCATTCTTTTTAGCAATATTGTTGACCCCGTAATAAAACATATCCACGGAGTACTTCTGCGCGCTGTTCACGAAGAAGAAACGGTTGTTGAAGTCCGAGTCCGGTGTGCGCGCGCCGACCAAAATACTCTCACCCCATGTGTCGACAAAGCAGTCGTCGAAATTAAACTCGCTCCACAAAAACTGAGGCGTGAGTGAGAACGGTTCTAAGTTGCCCGACATCGGATTCGGCGCGA
>PWVU01000005.1 GCA_003561715.1 Candidatus Kaiserbacteria bacterium
ATCTGCTAATTGAATCCAGTGTACCACACACGACCCAATCACATACAAACTTGTACAATGATCGTGCCTAAAAAACACGCCTTAGGCGTGTGAATGCAGGCCAAAGAATTTGCTTTAGGTGCCAGAACATGGCCATACTGCGAGATCAATCCTAGTTTGCTTCGCAAACTAGAACGGATTACGCGCCCCACGTACTTCAAAGTGGAGGTGGGGGCCGGTGGAGCGACCGGTATTGCCCACGGTTGCAATGGTCTGACCTTGTATGACCTGCTCACCAACTGAGACATAATTGACATGATTGTGCGCATAGAGCGTCTGGGTACCATTGGGGTGCTCGATCACTACGTAGTTGCCGTAGCCGCCGTTCCAGCCGCCCTGACGCGAGACGATCACCCGACCTGCGGCGGCGGCGCGAATGGGTGTACCAACCGGCGCACCATAGTCAACCGCGTTATACCCGTGCAATCCTTGCGTGCGGATAGCGCCGGGCAGGGGATGCACGTAGTAGCCGGAACCGGCAGACGAACCTCCCGAAGGAGCGCTTGCAACGGTGCGTGCAGGAGTGGGTGTGTTGACCTGTCCGCCGGGGATGGTAAGCGCGTCACCAATGGAAATAGTGTCATCTGCCGCCAAGCCATTGAAAATACGTATCTCATCCTCGTCTGCATTGTATTTCTTTGCCAAGCTCGCGATCGTATCGCCACGCACCACGGTGTGTTGCACACCATTGATCGGCAGTATCAACAGCTCTTGCCCGGGACGAATGGTGCCGCGCAAGCTGATCTCGTTCGCCCAGCGAATCGTATTTTCGGTCACGCCGTACATCTGCGCGATCTGAGAAAGAGTATCGCCCTCGCGCACAATGTAGAGCGAAATCTCGCCGTGTGAGACCTGACTCGGTGCCGCAGGACCCCCCACACCAAATACAATACTTGGGTCCGCACGCAAATACTTACCTTCCTCTACACGCACATCGCCGCCACCTTTGACCGGACTTGGGTTTGGATGACGGGCGGGTTGCAACAGCGGCAGTGACTGGTGGTTGAGAGTGGAAGCGGTAAGCACGCCCGTTGTCGCTTCTTGCTCGGGTGACGCAAGTGCGACGCCACGCGTAAGCATGGTGAAATACCATACCAATCCCACTACGCCCGCAAGCACCGAAAGGATGATAAGCCATCCGTACACCGAGTGCTCCCTCCCGCGAGCAATCCCCATATGTTTACCCGAAGCCGACGCTGTATACGAAGGCTCGGAATCTTGAGAGATAGGTTGAATAAGCCCGGATTTCGATTGCATATACCTTCCGTTTCGTTCGTTCGGACTCGACCCAAAATACTGGTGTCCGATCTTTCTGAGATGCAATCGTGCAAATAACTGTAGCAGGCGAGCGATTTTCGACAAGCCGCACAGACTCACAGGTTTTCTGCAAAGAGGTGTTTTAAGCTTTTTTCCCTTGTTAATAAGCCGTTTTTTAAGGATATGGTATAGTAGAGTGTCATGTACAAGACCACACTAAACAAAGCTCAGCAAGAGGCGGTTACGTCGACCGAGGGGCCGGTGCTCATATTGGCGGGGGCAGGGGCGGGAAAGACCAAAACGATCACCCACCGCATCCTTGCCTTGATAGAGAAGGGGGTACCGCCCGAGGCGATCCTTGCGGTCACCTTTACCAACAAGGCGGCAGCTGAGATGCGCGAGCGCACCATGGCGCTCGTAGGGGAGCACGCGCGATCACACTTTCCGGTGCCTCCCACGGGCACTCCGACGGTCTCAACATTTCACGCGCTCGGGGTCACACTCTTGCGCAATCACGCCGGTGCGATGGGGTTGAAGCGGCATTTCACCATATACGACCGGAGTGACTCGGTGCGCGCAGTGAAAGCGGCGATCATCGAGGCGGGGTTCGATCCGAAGCAATTTGCGCCCCGCTCGGTGCTTAGCGCCATAAGCAAGCACAAAGGCGACGGACGGACGTGCGCACAATTAGAAGAGCGCGTTGGTAACGAATTCTACCCACGACTCGTAGCTGATGTGTGGGCACGCTACGAGCGCACCTTAGCGCAAGAGGGGGTGCTCGATTTTGATGATCTGCTCCTAAAAACGGCGGAGTTGCTTACGCGCAATGAAGATATTGCACGCAGGTACCAAGAACGCTGGCGCTACGTACACGTCGATGAGTATCAAGACACCAACAAAGTGCAATACAAGATCGCGCGTATCCTCACCAACACACATCGCAACCTGTGCTGTGTGGGCGATATCGACCAAAACATCTACGCATGGCGCGGCGCGGATATCGAGAATATCCTCAGTTTTGAACGTCACTATCCCGAGGCGAAAATCATACTGCTCGAACAGAATTACCGCTCGACCAAGACCATCGTCGCCGCGAGCAACGACATCATCAAGCGAAACACGCGGCGGCGCGACAAAACCGTATTCACCGAGAATGATGATGGCGAGAAAATTTCGGTCTTTGTGGCGTACGACGAAGCGGACGAGGCGACCTTTGTTGCGCGCACTGCGCGCGAGCGCATCGAGGCGGGTGTGCCCGCGCACGAGATCGCCGTCTTGTATCGCGCCAATTTCCAGTCGCGTATCTTGGAAGAAGCCTTCCTCGCGGAGCAAATCCCGTACCAAGTACTGGGCGTGCGGTTTTTCGATCGCAAAGAAGTAAAAGATATCCTCTCGTATATTCGTTGTGCACTCGCCCAAAACAATGCGGATCTGGCGCGTATTATAAACGAACCAACCCGTGGTATCGGCAAAGTCACCCTTACCAAAGTACTTGCGGGGGAGACCGAGCAATTGCCTGCGGCAACGCGCAAAAAGGTCGAGGCGTTCTTTGCGATCCTCACCACAATACGCCTCAGTGCCGAGAGTGAGTCGCCCTCCAAGGTGGTGCGCACTGCGATCACCGAAAGCGGGCTTGAGGCACAGCTTGCGCGGGGCGGGGAAGAAGAGCAGGAGCGCCTGGAGAATCTTAAGGAGCTCGTAACGCTGGCAACACGCTACGATGCATTCCCAAAAGAAGAAGCCCTTTCAAAATTCCTGGATGATGCGGCGCTTGCAAGCGATCAAGACGAACTAAAAGAAACGGTGAGCGCAGTGCGGTTGATGACTGTCCATGCCTCCAAAGGGCTTGAGTTTGGCACCGTCTTCATCACCGGCATGGAAGAAGGGCTTTTTCCACATGACAAACAAGACGAGAAAGCTGACGACGAAGAAGAACGACGGCTCTTCTATGTAGCGCTCACGCGAGCAAAAGAAAAAGTGTATCTCTCCTACGCAAATGTTCGTACCATATACGGCTCGCGACAGGTCAACCTACCCTCGCAATTCATAACCGATATCGATCCCGAGTACCTCGAAGCGCATCAGCGCGATGAAGCATCGCCCGGGCGCGTCATTTATCTTGACTAGAATTACACCACATAAATGTATGCTATGTTGGGGTCTGACCCCACCCAATACTGACCCAATACACCCACACAGACCCTACCCACAGACCCTACCAAACACAACAGAAACCTCGTTTCCTGAAATTAACCTAATTATGTTTGCCAAACGCTCGCTCGGTCAAAACTTCCTCACCAATCCCGCAATCGCCCGCACGATAGCAGGCGCCGCAACGCTTACCAAAAGCGACGTTGTGCTCGAGATCGGTCCGGGGAAAGGGATCCTTACGCGCGAGCTGGTGAAGCGCGCGGGGCGCGTCGTCGCAATCGAAAAAGACGATGCCCTGTATGAAGGTCTTCACTCCATCTTTGCTGACGACAGTGCGCGTGGCGCGCTTACGCTGTACCACGCTGACGCCCTTAAGATCGAGCCGCGCGAGCTCGGGCTTCAGAGCGGTGCGTTCAAGATCGTTGCCAACATTCCCTACAACATCACAGGCGCCCTTATCCGCCATTTTTTGAGCAACAACATACAACCGAGCACCATGGTGCTGTTGGTGCAAAAAGAAGTCGCCGAGCGCATACTTGCGCGCGATGGCAAAGAAAGCATTTTGTCACTCTCCGTCAAAGCGTACGGTACGCCGTCGATCAAAGGCATCGTAAAAGCGGGCAGCTTTACTCCCGCACCCAAAGTCGACTCGGCAATTTTGGTCGTCGACCATATTTCCCGCAATCATTTTGTCAACGCCGCCCACGAAGCGCGATTCTTTAAGTATGTAAAAGCGGGCTTTGCCCAGAAGCGCAAAACACTCTTACGAAATTTTGCAAATGCAAACTTAACATCAGATACTGTTCTCGCAGATTTGCCAAAAGAAGTACGGGCAGAGGACGTTACTCCATCGCAATGGATCGAACTCGCTAGGCACTAAACATCAATCAGGTCCGCTCCTGGAATAGAAGTACCGATATGATAGATCAGTCCTTTTGAGGGAAACCACACACAAAATTTACCCACATAGTAGTAGCAATCCCCAGGCTCCTCTTGACCTAATACCCACGCACCCATAAATGGCATGTAGTGCATGTATAACCGAGAATAGGCGGGCGCAAAGACCGCGGATGTCGGTGTCGGTGGGCCAACGACCAGTGCAAAACCCGGAGGAACACTACAGGTGCACGGCCAATTTAACAAAACCATACCACCAAATGGCACCAATTGTCCTGGCACCGGCGCCATTCCCGCCTCAGCATAATTCATGTAGCCGGGTATTCCACTAACCACACCGAATGTCACTAGCAGTAAAACAGTGCAAATGTGCTTGAGTGATTTCATATTTCTAAACACACACCTAGTATAATACATCAACCTAGTATAATACATTAAACAGAGCGGGCTGACGTGTCATGCCATTTTCATTCGCCACTTGAATCTTTATCTCCGCACGCTGAGTGCTTCCGCCAGCTACGGCAAGCTCGGGCGTCGTGGGAAAAGGATCAAATACAAAAGTAAGTGTTCGTCCGTCCAGAGATGACACATTCGGTATCATACCATAGGTCGTATAGACAATATTGCCTTGGGGCGCAAAGTTCTCACCATGGAGCGTGATACGTGTTCCCATAGCACCCTCTGCTGGTGATATGCGAGTGATGACCGGCGCTTGCGCGCCGGGGCGACGCACCGTAAACATCGCGCTGTTGAAAGAGCGTCCACCCGTATGACGTACGATCACGCTATAGACCCCATACGGGATACCATCAGGCACCGTCACCGAAAGCGAGCGGGTGGAAGGCGAGGGAATGTTAGGGACTTCAAAATCTTGTCCCTCGAGTGTGCGAAATATCACCGTGTTGTTCTGAGGCGCAAAGCCATACCCCGACAGAGTTAGACGGGTGCCATGTCCACCAACATACGTACTGGGGTAAAAGACAGCTATTTCAGGAATAGGAATAGGGTGCGGAAACTCGCCACCGCCAAAGTCATTGGGATCGAGATAGCGAGGACCAGCTTGCGGAACTGCACCAGCTCGCGAAAAGGTTTGCAGAGTCCACCGTGCGCTTTCGCAGGCCGTGGTCGGACAGCCGCATTTCCACCGCCCTTCGTGATGCGTGCATATATAGGCAATGACATGATTTTCTTTCTGTAGCTCGGCATTGGTACGCGGGAGTGTTGCGTAGCCTCGGTTTTGAACCCACGCATCACCCACCAACAAGCCGGTGAATGAA
>PWVU01000084.1 GCA_003561715.1 Candidatus Kaiserbacteria bacterium
CACGCTCGCGCCAGGGTCGAGCTGCCGTGGGCCTACCTCACTATGGGCCGACTCTACTTGTTGGCTGGGAGAGCGTACGATAGCCTCTCGGCCTACTGCAAGGCCATCCATCTCTGCGGGGAGGGTCTGCCCGGGGCGGGCGATGTCGACGCCGTCGGCCACTGCTTTCCCAGGGAGATTCTGGACGACGAGCTGGCGTTCCTCCAGAGCATTGGGATGCAGCAGAGACGCACTGAGGACGAGTGGGTCCGAGACCTGTTGTTGCTGGGGCTCTATGCGAAATATGAGGCGTCAGACGCCCTCGAGAGACTTCAAGGAAAGGCCTTGCGGGAGGATATCACGAGCCCGATCGTGATCGTCTCGGGAGGCACCCACCCCGATATCGAGCGCCAGATGCGCAGTTACGCACAGTGTCTGCAGCAGGGCTTTGAGGGGTACAGCGGCACGATCGTGTCCGGTGGGACGAAGGCCGGTATTCCCGGAATGGTGGGACAGGCCGCTGTGCGGTTGCGGGAGAGAGGCCTCCCTGTCCACACTCGCTGCTACCTGCCGAAGTACTTGCCCGCCGACGCCCCGCAGGACGACGAGGGTTACGATCAGATCATCATCGGGTCGGCCCACAGGTTCAGCCCACGCCAGCTGATACAGACCTGGGTGGATCTGCTGGTTGCGGGAGTTGATCCTGCTACCGTGAAGCTCCTGGGCTTCAATGGCGGACCGCTCACTCTACTGGAGTATCAACTGGGGCTAGCCATGGGAGCGCAGGTCGGCATCATCAGGGAGACGGGGCGCGCAGCGAGTGACCTGGCTCGCGATCCGGACTGGGCCGATGCCCGGAATCTGCTGTGGCTGCCCCGCGACCCCGAGACCGTGTGGGCTTTCGTCAACGTGGGTACTGTCGACACGGACGGCGATCTGGCTAAGATGGGTAGAATGATCCACGATAGCTTCCTGAGGGAGAGATGGCCTCACAGTAGGGACCGGATCATGCGCCCCTGGGAGCATCTGGACCGAGATATCCGGGAATCCAACATCGAGCAGGCCGCTTTCGCGGAGACCATCCTGCGCAGCAACGGATACGGGATCCGGAAGAAGAAGGGCGAGATCACCGTCTATCAGTTCGATGTAGTAGACGCCGATGCAGTCGAACGCATGGCCGCGATGGAGCACGGCCGCTGGACAGTGGAACGGTTACGCTCCGGCTGGCGCTACGGGCCAGTCAAGGACGACACCAAACGCATCAGCCCCTATCTGATCCCGTGGAAGGATCTGTCTGATGATGTGCGCGAGTACGACCGCGATTTCGTTCGGCAGTGGCCCGGGCTGCTGGCGGAGATCGCCAAGGAGGTATACCGGCTGTAAGGAGCGGACCAGGGGTGGGAAAGGTAAGGTCCTGTTGCTTCGACAGGGACGGTGACGCGGCTGCTTTCGGGCCGGGGATACAGTCGGGTCAAGGACGGGATTCGCAGGGAGGAGCCTCCAGGTAGGATACGGAGAAGGATCGGGAGTTCGTGCCGAGGACTGTGAAGATCCTCGCCGGGGCTTGCCGGGCTGTGGCGAATCTCTGTGCGCAAGACGAAGGGGGATGATGGCATGACTATGATCGGTGTGACGGGCCACCGGTTTCTGGCTGAGTTGGACAGGGTGACGGCCGGGGTTGATGCGGCGTTGGATGAGATCGAGGCCGCGTTTGCTGAGCATCGGATGACTGTTATGTCTGCCCTGGCAGAGGGGGCCGATCGCCTGGTGGCGGAACGGGTGCTGGTCAGACCCGGAGGGGAGTTGGTCGCGGTGCTTCCGCTGCCCCAGCCCGAGTATGTGACCGACTTCGAGTCGCCCGCCTCCAGGGAGGGGTTTCTCGGTCTTCTTGCTCGGGCCGAGGAGGTGGTTACGCTGCCGCCAACTCCCACGCGAGAAGACGCGTATGCCGCCGGCGGGTATTACGTGCTGGAACATTGTGACGTGCTTCTGGCGGTTTGGGATGGACAGGGGGCCCAGGGCACCGGGGGCACCGCCGAGATTGTCGCCGCGGCCCGGCGCCGTGGCCTTCCCCTGGCCTGGGTGCACGCTGGGAACCGAAGGCCGGGAACCCAGGATCCGGTCTCGCTGGGGGACGAGCAGGGAATGGTCACCTGCGAACGCCTTCAGCTGGCTCACAGCTCTTGAGGCGAAGCCAATGGCCCATGATGTGTTCATCAGCTACTCGGATGAGGACAAGGCTGTCGCCAACAAAGTCCTGAAAGGGCTGGAAAGCAGGGGCATCGACTGCTGGATCGCGTGGCGCGATGCAGGGTACGGCCCCTTTGCTGCATCCATTATGAGGGCTATTGAATCCAGCAAGGTGATGGTCGTGATACTCTCAGGGAACGCTAACCAGTCCAAGTGGGTTGCCCTAGAGGTGCAGAACGCTGTGCAAAACGACGTCGTCATCATTCCCTTTCGTGTCGAGAACATCGATCCCATAGGCGCTATAGCGTTTCTTATCAGGGCCGCGAACTGGGTGGAAGCCCTTGAGCCTCCCATAGAGGAGCACATCGAAAAGCTGAGTAGCTGGATCAAGGTGGTTCTAGGACCCGAACCACCACCGGAACCAAAGCCCTCAGATGAAGAGGAGGAGGAGGAAGACCTTGGGCGTGCCTCCCCCCGTCGCCGATGGTCTATGGTGTTCGTGGGCAGTGTACTGGGCCTTCTGGTCCTCGTTGCTGCTGGCATCCTGATCGCAGCACACTGGACAGGGCGGGCTCCCGCGGTCGCGCCCGCGTCGCCGACGGCTGCAGCATTGCCAACCACTCCGGTCGAGACGCGTGTACCCCCGGCGACTACGGTTGCTGTCGATCCGACGATCCCGACGCCCACGTCTGCACAGGTGCTGCCAGCCAGCGCTGAGTTGGGCGACC
Organism: Candidatus Kaiserbacteria bacterium; assembly: GCA_003561715.1. Classification (GTDB taxonomy): domain Bacteria; phylum Patescibacteriota; class Minisyncoccia; order Phycocordibacterales; family UBA12088; genus CSSED11-315. The sequence goes on from PWVU01000084.1 coordinate 2,898, forward strand.
GGTGGACTCGTCCCGTAGACGGGATGGAGATGGTGTACGTCCCGGCAGGGAGCTTCGAGATGGGCAGCGAGAAGGAGAGCAGCGAGATGCCGGTGCGCATGGTGACGTTGGACGAGTTCTGGCTGGACCGGACGGAGGTGACCAGCGCGCAGTATCTGGAGTGTGTGGCAGCAGGAGCGTGTATGCCGTCTGAATTTGCCGATGGTACAGCTCGCAATCCAAGGACTGACCTTCCTCTGCACGCTCCCGAGCAACCGGTAGTTGGGGTATCGTGGTTCTCTGCCGTGGCCTACTGTGAGTGGGTAGGGGCGCGGCTGCCGACGGAGGCCGAGTGGGAGTATGCTGCGCGGGGACCGGAGGGATGGGAGTACCCGTGGGGTGACGAAAACCCAACATGCGATTTGGCGAACTACAGCTACCTTCGTGGTACCTTCTACACAGTGGTACGAGACTGCGTCGGCGCGTCAGCGCCGGTAGGCAGCTATCCGGACGGAGCGAGCTGGGTGGGGGCGCTGGATATGGCGGGGAACGTGAAGGAGTGGGTGGCGGATTGGTATGGGGAGTACCCGGAGATGTCGGAGGCGAACCCGATAGGGCCGGACATCGGCGAGCGTCGGGTGGTGCGCAGCGTCGCGTGGTATAACGTTGATACCAACGGTGGCCTGCGCTCGGCGAGACGCAGCAGCATGAACCCCACGTCTACGGGCGATCACGGAACAGGTATCCGCTGCGCATCCTCCCAGAAACCTTAGTCGATATCGCGAACGGACGCGATCCTGAAGCTGACCGCCCTCGCGACCAACAACGAACTGGTCTCACGCATCCCCGAGATTTGTCCGATACGCAGAGGATTTGCCAGGTCAGCGACACACATTTGGGCATTGGGGGCAGAGAAGCCAGGGAATGGAGCTCTAGCAGGTGGAAGTTGCAGCCAGGGTATAACAATGATCGGTATATGACTATTCCGGCCCGTGCGGTAGGGCCTTCTGTCCAGCAGGTTACCAGAGTGTTTTCCGGCAGCACGTAGTCAGGAGACTGGGACAATGGCTCACGACGTGTTCGTCAGTTACTCGAATAAGGATAAGCCCGTCGCTGATGCTGTGGTAGCCGGTCTGGAGAGCAAGAGCATCCGCTGCTGGATCGCGCCGCGCGATGTGACGCCAGGCGAATTGTATGGAGATGACATCGTCAAGGCCATCAGGCTCAGCAGGGTCATGGTGGTGATCCTCTCAGGTAACTCCAACCAGTCTCCCCAGGTCAAGATGGAGGTGGAGAGAGCGATAGCGAACGAGGTCGTGATCATCCCCTTCCGGATTGAGGAGGTCCAGCTCACCGGCGCGATGGAGCTGTTTCTCTCCGGTCCTCATTGGCTGGATGCCCTTACGCCTCCCCTGGAGAATCAAATCGAGAAGCTCGGCCGGACGATCCAGCTTTTCCTATCCGACGGCGACACATCGCAGCTGGAAGAACTGCTGACCGAACCGGTCTCCGAGCCTCGCCCCCCTGCTGCCATTCGGCGCTGGCGGCCTGGTCTGCTGGCGGCTGTTCTGTTTGCTGCTGTCGCCGTTGTGGCCGTGGTGGTAGTCCGCTTCGCCGTCATCCGTCATTGGATTGACGAAGTGCCCTCTGCTGTCTTGGTGCCGCCGACGGCCACAGCTTTGCTTGCTAGGCCATCAGCTACCTGCACACCTACTGAGACGTGGCAACCCAGGGATCCCAGTCCCACGCCCGAGCCCGCTGCTCCAGCCCCTCAAGCTACCCCCACGGAGTCGGCGCCGTCTGCCCCTCCATCGGTAGGGGACAGTGTCTGTCCTGAGCGCATTGGCTTTGGCGAGACCATTCGCTGCGCCATCGACTCACCGGCGCAGATGGATACCTACACGTTCGCAGCCGAAGCCGGCGACGAGGTGCTGGTCAGGATGAGCCGGGAATCCGGTGACCTCCGGCCGGGAATCCGAGTGTATGACGCCGACGGTGCTGAGGTGTGCCAAGCCAGTGGTTTGTCGACCGCTGAGATCGGCAACTGCACGCTGGAGGGGGGAGGGGAGGTGTCGATTCTGACTTTCGACACGGGGGCGACGCGCACTGGCGACTACTACCTCTATCTGCAGAGACTGAGCAGGCCCGGGAGATCAGAGCCTATTGGTTTCGGCCAGACTCTGAGGGGCACGATCACCTCGCCGGCGCAGATGGATACCTACACGTTCGCAGCCGAAGCCGGCGACGAGGTGCTGGTCAGGATAAGCCGGGAATCCGGTGACCTCCGGCCGGGAATCCGAGTGTATGACGCCGACGGTGCTGAGGTGTGCCAAGCCAGTGATTTGTCGACCGCTGAAATCGGCAGCTGCACGCTGGAGGGGGGAGGGGAGGTGTCGATTCTGACTTTCGACACGGGGGCGACGCGCACTGGCGACTACTACCTCTAACTGGAGCGGCTGAGCAGGCCAACCAGTTCGGTGCCCGCTATCGCCGTTCAGATGCCTCCATGACCAGAGCCGGTCAAGTGGGTGTACGGCTCCAAGCGTAGGCTATCGCGGCTGACCCGGCGCCGAAGCAGGCCCGAGTGACAGGTCTGGTACGGCAGGCGATAACGGCCCAGCACCAAATCGAGAAGAAGAGGTCCGGATGGCCCAAGAAGGCAGGACGTTTCGGATATTCGTGAGCTCCACCTTCAGCGATATGAAGGAGGAGCGCAATGCG
>PWVU01000027.1 GCA_003561715.1 Candidatus Kaiserbacteria bacterium
GAGCCATATCGTGACCCGCTTCTTGACTCTTTTGAACAACGGAGAGTACCAAGTGATCCACAATCAGGCGAATCGTCGTTTCGTGTTGGTGAACCGGGTACCGTTTTGCCGCGCACAACTGCTACCACAACTGCAACCACAACTGACGTGGTTGATGACGCTGGCGATGAGGAATCCGGTGACCCACTCCCGGTTGAAGATCCTCTTACTGATCAAGAGGTTGACGAAATCGAATAGAAGCGGTGGAAGTGACTCAGAGCAACGTACGTGTGCGGTATTTTGCATAAACTCTGGTATGATGTTCGCATGACCGCAGAAGTATTCGATTCCCGACTGGGTAACCTATTTGTTATAGTATTTGCGCTTGCAAGCATTGTGCTTGCGGCGGTATCATTTTTTTGCGCAACACAAACGTGCGGTCTGTTTCTCATTATCCCAATTCTGCCTTGGGCAGTATTACTTGAATATCAACTCGGTATGAGTATTCCGTGGGGTGTGTATCCTTTTCTGCTACTTCTCAACACCGTTATCGTCTACTCGCTGGGTGTTGTGGTTGAGTTGTCGTATCGCAAAATACTGCGATCATAAACGCTAGTGTACTGTGCATATGCATATATCGCGAAGAATCGAGGTCGCTCTTTTTGTATGTATCGTGGGAGTGACCATACTGCTTTTTGTACTTTTTCGAGGAGCCTCTTCGTCTTTTGAAGAAGAGCTTGCCCGCGCGGCTGATTTTGATACTACTACTTGGTTTGAATACCGTTCTGAGCAGTATGACGTCTCTCTTCGTTATCCCGACCGGTGGAAATTGGAGGTGTCTGATGAAGCTCTCTCTCCAATGATTCGAGTGCTTGCACCGGACCAGGAAGCGCCGTCAGGTACTCTCACCTCGCTGGGCGCGCAAGTGTCCATTTTTCCTAAAGGAATGCCCACTTCGTTTACCAATGAGTTGCCTGGAGTGCTTCCCTTTTTTGAACAACATGCGCGTGCGCATATCCGACGCGGTGCTCAATTTTCACTTGAGGACGGAAGTGCATTTGCTGAATTGCATCGGTATAGCCGCACGCCGGTGTCATGGACACCGTCGGGTTTTGTGTGGGCGCAAGGGGATGTGAGCGGCACTACCGCAGATTGCATTGCACAGGTTCCCGTTATTGCCGAAGAAGCACGACGATGCGATCTTCTGTTTGGGGATAGAGTGGTCTACCGAGGCAGAGTACGTTCGTTCGATATGGAATTGGTCGATGCGATTGTTGATTCTATTCGTTTTTATGGTTCGGTGCAATCAGAAACAACGGGTACTTCCTCGGTTGAGATCATCGAACCTTCTGAACATGCGACGGTTCGGTCTCCGATGCGAGTGCGCGGCACAGCTCCCGCCTCATGGTTTTTTGAAGGTGAAATACCCATCCGCATTCTCGATGCCCATGATGTTGTGCTTGCTGAAGCATCTGCACCGGGGAGTTTTGAACAAGGGATGACTGGTGAAGCGGTTCCTTTTTCTGCTTCAGTGTCTTTTGAAAGACCTGAGACACGCGCGGGCACACTACTGCTCCAAAAGGCAAATCCGTCCGGTGCCGCACAGCTTTCCGAACACGTACGTATACCGGTTGTATTTTAGAGCCTTTCAATGCCTTCGCGTACATTGATGTGATGAGTATATGGTAAGCCATATATTTGAACCTTTCATTGACAGGTAGCGATACTGTTCTTCAATGAATACAAGTATGGGCTATTTTTGCGCGGTGTCTGGTTATCCACAATACGTTGCTCAGAGAGAGTGGTATCATAGCTGTTGACGGTGGGAACCAACATAAGCGGCAACCAAAATCGGTGCTGCTGTGTGGGTGTCTCTCAAAGAATAGACATACAACACGACCTTGTGGGAGGTCATTAAAAAAATACAGTGCATGACTGTATTGTAAAAGTCACGCAGACGTATTACTAAGCCGTTAAGTACATCGAGCGCGTTATGCCAACCATCGAAAAAATTACGAAGCGCAATGGGCAACTGGTGGATTTTGATCCCCAAAAAATAGTTATAGCCGTTGAAAAATCCTTCAAAGCAGTTTTGGGAGATCAGATGACTTCTGAGGCGGTGTCGGTCAAAGATCAAGTGGTGCGCTACCTGGTGACCGGCAAAGGCGGAGCCACACCAACGGTGGAAATGGTACAGGACCTGGTAGAGCGCGCACTGATGGAGCGCGGGTTCTTTGATGTTGCGAAATCGTACATCATTTACCGGTACGAACACACCAAGATGCGTGAGGAGAAGAAACAAGAGTTGCAAGCAAAAATCGAAGAAAACCGCCTGATGGTGACGAAACGTGACGGCACGACCGAGCCCTTCAGTAAAGAAAAGCTGAAACGACGTTTGGCATACGCGGCGCAAGGCTACGAGGAAGAGATTAATATGGACGCGGTAGTCATTCAGGTGGAGCAAGAGATGTACGAAGAAATTGCAACCAAAGATGTCGAGGAGGTCTTGACCATGGTGGTGCGCTCATTCATTGAACGTGATCCTGCTTACTCGCACGTGGCGTCTCGACTTCTTCTTGCCTCGATCTACAGTCAAGCGTTTGGCTACAAACCTGACCATAGTAAGTTGCAAGAGCACTATCAAAAAGCGTTTGTTGAGCATATCAAGCGCTCGGTAGCAAAAGGTGACCTCGATCAGCGTATGCTCGAGTTTGACCTTGAGGCATTGAGTAGTATGTTGCGTATTGAGCGAGATGAGCAGTTTCGCTATCTTGGTCTGCAGACCCTGTACACCAACTACTTCATGAAAGATGCGCAGACCAAGGTGATCGCCGAAGCGCCGCAGATGTTTTGGATGCGTGTTGCGATGGGTACTGCGATGAATGAAGCAAAAGGAGAAGATCGCACCAAATGGACACGTGCATTCTATGACATTATGTCGGATTTCTACTACACACCTTCGTCTCCCACGCTGTATCATGCCGGATGGACACGGGCTCAGCTCTCGTCGTGTTTCCTCAATACGGTACCCGACGATCTTGATGCCATCTTCAAATCGTATCGCGATAATGCCCAGCTGTTGAAGTACGCCGGGGGCACCGGTACCGACTGGACACCCATCCGAGCGACCGGATCGATCATCAAAACAACCGGTGTCGAGAGCCAAGGATTGATTCCGTTCCTGAAGATCATGAACGATGTGACGGTATCGATCAATCGCAGTGGCAGGCGTCGAGGTGCTTCGGCGGTGTATCTGGAAACATGGCATTATGACATTGAGGATTTCATCACCCTTCGTAAACCGACGGGCGACGAGCGACGACGTGCGCATGACCTCAATACCGTGAATTGGATCCCCGACCTCTTTATGAAGCGTGTTGCGCAGGATGAAGACTGGACGCTGTTCTCTCCGCACGAAGCTCCCGATCTGCACGATACCTACGGCAAAAAGTTCGAAGAAAAGTATGAGCAGTATGAACACATGGCGCAGGAAGGGAAGCTGGCTGTGTGGAAGCGGATCAAAGCGAAAGATCTGTGGCGCAAGATGATCACCATGCTGTTTGAAACGGGACATCCGTGGATGAACTTCAAAGATCCGTGCAATATCCGCCAGCCACAAGACCATTACGGCGTTGTGCACAGCTCGAACTTGTGCACCGAGATCACTCTCGTCACCAATGAGAATGAGACCGCGGTGTGTAATTTAGGTTCGCTTAACTACGCACGATTCGTTACCAACGGGGCCTTTGACAAAGAGTTGATCGGTAAGGTGGTGCTGGTTGCAATGCGGATGCTCGATAATGTGATCGATGTCAATTTCTACCCGACTGACGACACCAAACGTTCGAATATGTTGCATCGCCCGGTGGGCTTGGGTATTCGCGGGGTGCAGGACGCGCTCTACCTGCTTGATATTCGATTTGACTCGGATGAAGCGGTGGCATTTGCGGATGAGAGTATGGAAGTCGTTGCGTATCATGCCATTCTTGCCTCTACGGAGCTTTCGCGTGAGCGAGGAGCCTATGAGACCTACAAAGGATCGAAGTGGGATCGCGGACTGCTTCCTCAGGATACGGTTGCGTTACTCGAAGCTGAGCGTGGTACCACTATTGATGTTCCGCGAACCGAGCGCCTCAATTGGAGTCGCGTGCGCGAAGCGATCAAACAGCATGGCATGCGCAATAGCAACACCCTGGCGATTGCGCCTACTGCGACGACTGCGAATATTGTCGGTTGTTTCCCGACCATTGAGCCGATCTACAAGAATCTCTATGTAAAATCGAACATGGCGGGCGACTTCGTTGTCGTAAATCAATTCCTGATCACTGATCTTAAGAGCTACAATCTCTGGAATCGTGAGATGCTCGATAAGCTCAAATACCACGATGGCAGTGTGCAAGATATTGAAGAGATCCCTATGGTGCTCCGTGAAAAATACAAAGAGGTATTCGACATCGATATGAAATGGCTGATCAAAGCGGCCGCCTATCGTGGGCGCTGGATCGACCAAAGTCAATCGCTCAATATCTTCTATCGTGGCACATCCGGTAAAGATGTATCCGATATCTACTTCTACGCATGGGAAATGGGACTTAAAACCACTTACTACTTGCGCACCACCGCCGCAACCAAAGTAGAGAAGTCAACCATGAGCCATGAGCAATTCAGTAAATCCGAAGATGAACGCCGTGCAAAACAAACTGATGTCGATGCAACTCCGCGCGTTGAGTCGGTTGAAGAGAAGACCTACGTTGCGCCTGTCGCCGCGGCGACCGCGGGCGCATTCGTTTCAACACTTACCTCTCGTGAGCCGGTCCCGGCACGTCAACCCGTGACGATCTCGACCGACAACGTCTGTACCGCGTGCGAAGGGTGATAGTACATCCGAACCATTACCAACTCTGTTAAGTTCTCACAATTGTATGAGTACTACTCCGATGCAGGATGCGGGCATGCAAATGCCAACCAAGGCACATACACCTCAGAGAAAAGGCATTATTAACAACAATTCGACCGACCCCAATAAGATACTGCCGATGCGCTACAAGTGGGCGCGCGAGCACTACAAGAACGGCGTTGCAAACAACTGGGTGCCGGAAGAGATATCGATGCAACAAGATGTGGAGCTGTGGAAGAAGCAAGGCACGGGCGGTCTGTCTGATGATGAGCGCCGTATGATCCTTTGGAATCTTGGATTTTTCTCGACCGCAGAGTCTTTGACAGCAAACAACATCGTCATGGCGCTCTATCGGCATGTGACCAATCCCGAGGCACGCCAGTACCTCTTGCGGCAAGCGTATGAGGAGGCGATCCATACGGACACCTTCATCTACTGTTGTGATACGCTCGGGCTTGATCCTGATGAGATCTACAACATGTATCTCACCATTCCGTCAATTACGGAGAAAGATGAATTTGTAGTTGATCTTACTAAGTCGGTATTCGATCCAACGTTCAGCACCGAGGGGAAAGAGAACATCCAGAAGTTCGTCCATGATCTTGTCGGCTACTATATCATCATGGAAGGTATTTTCTTCTATGCCGGTTTTGCCATGATGCTTTCTCTGATGCGCAAAAACCGTATGGTGGGCGTTGCCGAACA
>PWVU01000104.1 GCA_003561715.1 Candidatus Kaiserbacteria bacterium
AAACCGCAAAGGTGTACTGAACGAGTAGCGTTCGAGTCTCGCCTTCGGCTCAGAAACGAAGTGAATGAGACGAAGAGCATGCAAACTGCTTTGCATGCGTGCGAACTTGAACGGCTGCTTATCTATGATATTATCTATGATATGCAGTGGTGTGAATTAAAGATAGGCTCTAGGCTAGCTTAGAGCATAATCATTTATCAACGATAGTAGAAAATATTATGGGAGAAAAATTTGATAGACCTCTAGACCTCTAGATCTCGAGCAAGGAGAAGCAGATGATTTTGCAGAGGCGTTATTAGAAACAGTGGAACGACAGATTGTCAAAATAGAAGCGTTAATTTCTGAAATAGAACAAAAAATCCAGGAAGCAGAACAGGAGCTTAAAGAGAGCCCTGTTCGAAATTTTGCACAGGGAAAAGTCGATTTGCTTTCAGAAGAGAGTAAGGCTATTTATGATATGTGGTTAGCATCTGACCAGGAGCTAGAAGCAAGCCTTCAAAATATGAGAAACAGGCTTATCTCTTTAAAGAAGAAATACGCTATTCTTGAAGAACAAATGCAAAAAGTATTCCCACGCACAATGCAGTAGTGCTGTTTGTGCGCGATACGCATTCATGTATTTGCTATACTACTCCCCATGCCTGAACCCACCGAAAAAGAGGCGATACAAAAACGCATTCACGAGATCGAGATGCTGATGGCGCAGCCGGACTTTTGGGCGAACCCGCAAGAAGCGCAAGCGATCATTAAAGAGTACGAAGAACAAAAAGATGCCCTCCAAGGTGTGGGGAAATACGACCGCGGTAATGCCATTCTCTCCATTTTCTCAGGAGCCGGCGGAAGCGATGCGGAAGATTTTGCCGGCATGCTCTACGCGATGTATCGCAAATTTCTTGAGAACAAGAACTGGAGTTATCGCGTCTTGCATGAGCATGCTAACGATCACGGCGGCTACCGCAATCTCTCGATCGAAGTCTCCGGCAAAGGGGCGTATGGCGCGCTAAAGCACGAGTACGGCGTGCATCGGCTGGTGCGCATCTCACCCTTTAATGCCAATCAAAAGCGGCATACCTCATTTGTATTGGTCGAAGTCTTGCCGGTCATTGAAAAGATCGAAGGTTTTGAGATCCCTGATACTGACCTTGAGGTCACATTCGCGCGTTCCTCGGGTCCGGGCGGGCAGAATGTCAACAAGCGGGAAACCGCGGTGCGCGTCGTACACAAACCAACCGGTGTCTCGGCGCATGTCGATGGCGAGCGTACGCAACATGCAAACCGTGAAAAAGCGGTCGCCATCATTATGGCAAAGCTTCAGCAGTTACTTGAAAAAGAGCAAAAAGAAACACTCAGCGAGCTTTCGCAAGATCCCGGCAAGATCGAGTGGGGAAGTCAGATCCGCTCCTACGTGTTGCATCCGTATCAGATGGTGAAGGATCACCGCACCGAGGTGGAGGTGCGCAATGTCGAGGCGGTCTTGGAGCGTGGCGAATTGGAGCCGTTCATGGAGCCGTTCCAGCCATCGAAATAAAACATGTATATTCTATGATTAATCCTCTCTGTCATGCGTGAGTACTTGGGAACTTTGTTTGGGTGCGTGTCGCGAAATGAGTATGTGGGGCACGAGGAATAGAGTGCTTGCAATAAATAAGACGAAATACAGGAGCGCGTCTCCCGGGTCAGTAACAATAAGGTACAAACTTCCTCCCCCAGCCAGAGAACCAAGTGTGGCGAGCCCATATTGAAACCAAATTCTACGGCTATCTTTCCAAACAGTGAATGCTAAACCACATAGGGATAGTAAAATCGGGAAAATACCAATTGCAAGAAATACTCCAGTACTGATCACGGAGGCACCATAGGCAAGTCCCACGAATGCATTCAAGCCCAGAATAAGCAAGAACAAAACCCCACCGACTGTTGCAACGAGGTAGCTGATGACATGCCATTTCATAGAATGATGATATACCAATTGCCCGTGTGGGTAAATGCTGGAAAGTGGAAGGGGTGGTGTTGTAGCGAGGATGTCTAGCATGTAGTAGAATAGTGAGGTTGTGAAGAAGTGTAGAAACAGATGTGGCGCGTCGGCGCTTTGAATCATGCCGCCACTGCATATGCCTAAAGCCTAAATCCTAGCGCCTACACAATGATCTATTTCGATCAAGTTTCCAAGATATACATAGATAGTTCAATCGCTCTTGAGAACATCACTCTTTCGGTGACGCCGGGTGAGTTTGTGTCGGTCGTGGGACATTCGGGCGCGGGCAAGACGACTCTGCTTAAACTCATTCTGGTGGAAGATAAACCGTCATCAGGTGCGATCTACTTCCATTCGACCGACATTCACGACTTGCGGCGTGATGAGTTGACACTCTATCGCCAGCGAGTGGGTACCATCTTTCAAGACTTTCGGCTTTTGCCAAACAAGACCGCGTACGAAAATATCGCATTTGCCATGGAAGCGGCGGGGCGGACCGACGAGGAGATCGAAGCGGACGTGCCACACGTGCTTTCGCTTGTCGATCTTGAGCATAAGATGTGGAATTTCCCGCATGAGCTTTCAGGTGGCGAGAAGCAACGCGTGGCGATTGCGCGGGCGATCGTTAATCAGCCCGATGTGCTTATTGCAGACGAGCCGACCGGAAATCTCGACCCTCTGAGTACGTACGAAGTGGTGCAGATACTAAAGAAGATCAATGATCTGGGAACGACGGTTTTGCTTACTACGCACAACAAAGGTGTGATAGATAACCTTGGTCGCCGAGTCATTACGATGGATAAGGGGCGCGTGGTGCGGGATGATTCGACGGGGCGGTACATATTGTAACGAAAACATAAAAGAGAAAAGAGTAAAAATATGAATATCGCCATACTCAAAACACAAAACCGGATTTATCTGATGACTCGGCGACGGTGCGAAAATGATATACTAAGCGTGCATTGGTGGAAGAGAATAGTGTTGGGTAATACAACACAACGCGCGCAAAAATAGATCTTTCCATTTTGCTCTATTAGATTTACTCTTTCATGTTCCTCACCACCAAACGCATCATCAAAGCCGGGTTCATCAATTTTTGGCGTAACAGCTTTGTATCGCTGGCGTCGATCTTGGTTATGACGATCACGCTTTTTGTGATCGGCTCGCTTATTTTTGCCAATGCCATGATGATGGCAACGCTTGAGCAGATACGTGACAGGGTTGATATCAACGTCTACTTTATTACAACAGCCGCGGAAGTCGATATTCTTGAGTTTGGTGATGAGCTAGAGGGACTTGAGGAGGTTGAGAAAGTCGAGTTCGTATCGCGCGAACAGGCGCTTGAAGAATTTCGTGCACGTCGTGCAGGTGATGCGATTGAAATGCAGGCACTCGACGAGCTTGACGATAATCCGCTTCAGTCTCGCCTGCGTGTGAAGGCGACCGATCCCACGCACTATGAGTTTATCGCCGGTTATATCGATGGGCAGGTGAATGAGGTGACCACCGATGGGGTGCCGATTATTGCTAAGATAAATTTCCAAGAAAATCGCGCAATGATCGACAGTCTTACCAGTATCATCGCGTCGGTCGAGACATTCGGTTTCTTCCTGACGCTTGCGCTCATTGCCGCATCTATTCTCATTACGTTCAATACGGTGCGTCTGGCAATATATACCGCGCGCGACGAGATCAGTGTGATGCGTTTGGTGGGTGCTAGCTACTCCTACATTCGCGGGCCATTTGTTTTTGAGGGTATTATGTATGGCGCAATTGCCGGAATCATTACTCTGGTGCTATTTTATCCGCTCACGCTGTGGATGGGTGTGCCAAGTGAGCAATTCTTTGGCGGTGGCATTAATGTATTTACCTACTATGTAGAAAACTTCGCCTCGATCTTCTTGACGATTATGGGCTCGGGTATTGCGCTTGGGGTCGTTTCGAGCTTCTTGGCGGTAAAGAAGTACTTACGAATGTAATCTGTTACCTTCACATTTCTTTCATGACTATGCACACATCCACACGTCGACGAGCAAAAGAGCCCAGATTCATCTTTGTCGTCGGCGGAGTGATGAGCGGGGTAGGGAAAGGCATTGCGTCCTCGGCAATTGCGATGTTGCTCAAAGCGCGCGGACTCAACGTCACGGCGCTGAAGATCGACCCCTACATCAATGTAGACGCCGGCACGATGAATCCCACCGAACATGGCGAGGTGTTTGTTATGCAAGATGGGCTTGAGACCGATCAGGACATGGGCAACTACGAGCGCTTCCTCAATCAGGATCTGCCATCGATCAATTACATGACGACCGGCTCAGTGTATCAGGCGGTGATCGAGCGGGAGCGTAATTTGGGCTACAAGGGCAAGAATGTGCAGGTGGTGCCGGATATTCCCAAAGAGGTCATTCGCCGAATCGAACGAGCGGCGGCTGAAGCCGATGCGGATGTTACCATCACCGAGATAGGAGGTACGGTGGGCGAGTATGAAAATATCTTGTTTTTGGAAGCGGTGCGCATGATGAAGAGCGAGATGCCCGATCGGGTTGCGACGGTACTGGTGTCCTACTTGCCGGTACCCGGCTCGATCGGCGAAATGAAGACCAAACCCACCCAGCATGCCTCTCGGGTGCTGAATAGTGCTGGAGTGTTTGCCGATATAATTCTCGCGCGGGCGCCGGTTGCGATCGACAAAAAGCGTAAAGAAAAGATCGCGACCTTTTGCAATGTTTCGCCCGAGCATGTCATTTCGGCACCCGATGTGGCAAGTATCTACGATGTGCCGGTCAACTTTGAAAAAGAGGGTATGTCAAAAAAACTGTGCGCACTACTCTCACTTGATCGCGTGTGCAAAGACACCGTCGATCTGGCGGATTGGAAAAAGTTCGTTGTACGCAGTAAGAATGGTGCCAAGGAGGTGAAGATCGCGGTCATTGGCAAGTATTTTTCATCGGGCGATTTTGTGCTTTCCGATGTGTACATCTCGGTTCTCGAGGCGATCAAATACTCGGCATATGCGCTCGGTGCAAAGCCGGTCATCGAGTATGTCTCGTCGGTCGAGTTCGAACAGGGGCGCAAACTCGATACGCTTAAACAGTTCGATGGCATATTGATCCCCGGCGGATTTGGCGCAACCGGCATTGACGGCAAGCTCAAAGTGATTGAGTATGCGCGTACGCATAAGATTCCGTATTTCGGCATTTGCTACGGTATGCAATTGGCGGTCATCGAGTATGCACGCAATGTGGCAGGTCTTACGGATGCACATACCACCGAGATCGACCCCAAAGCGCCGCATCGGGTGATCGACGTTATGCCCGATCAGCTTACAAAGCTAAAAGACAAGCAGTACGGCGGGACGATGCGCTTGGGAGAGTATCCCGCGGAGATCGCAAAAGGCACGATCGCCCACGCCGCATATGCCAAGCATATGCGGCACCAGAAACGAGCAACCAAAAACGAGCAACTAATTTCCGAACGTCACCGCCATCGTTACGAGGTCAATCCCGAATATGTGGAGCGCCTCAAAGAAGCCGGCTTGGTCTTTTCCGGCACCAGCCCCGACGGCACGCTGATGGAGATCGCCGAGCT
>PWVU01000078.1 GCA_003561715.1 Candidatus Kaiserbacteria bacterium
CATATTCGTGAGGTCATGGTTCACTCAGAACACACTCACGAGGGCGATCCTCTCACGTTTATGTTGTTAGTATTCGCATCTCGTCGAGTACACATATTGCGTCGCATCATCCCTGCTCTTGCGCAGGGCAAGACCGTGGTTACCGATCGGTTCGCCGCTTCGTCGTGGGCGCATAATCTTCGAAATATGGAATCGGTTGATGCTGAAAAACTTTTTTACGAATTACACAAACATGTTGTGGGCGAGGTCATTCCGCATTATATCTTTCTCGACATTGACCCCATTCTCGGCTTGGAACGAAAAAAACAACAGCGTACTCAAAACGATGGTCGTACCGATCACTTCGAGCAGCAGACGGTTGATTTTCATGTACGTTCGTATTTAGGATATAAAGAATTTCTTACCCAAACACCGCATACCATCATTGACGCTACACAACCACTGCAAGCTGTTTGTTTGGATGTACAAAAGACTATCAAATCGTTACTATGAACATGCACATCAAAAAACTTCATCCCGATGCGATCATTCCCGCCTACGGGCACGCGGATGACGCGGGATTCGATCTGTGTGCCATTGAAACGGTGACTATTGCGCCGGGGGAGCGTGCGACGGTCGGTGCGGGTTTTGCCATTGCAATACCCGAAGGGTATGTCGGGCTGGTGTGGGACAAAAGCAGTGTCTCCCACAAATTAGGGCTTAAGACGATGGGCGGCGTATTCGATGCCGGCTACCGTGGCGAGATAAATACGTGCTTGTATAATACGGGGGACGAGCCGGTGGCAATCGAAAAAGGACAGAAGATGGCGCAGATGCTGATCCAGAAAGTCGAGCACGTGACCTTTGAAGAAGTTGCCGAGCTCGACGAAACCCCGCGCGGCGACGGGCGCTTTGGTAGCACGGGGAAATGATAAGAATTACGTTGCGTATGTTGTAATCTCACACAACTGAATAGAATTTCAGAAACCGCTTCTTTGCATTTTACTCTTTTATCTTTTCTCTATTATATGTATTCCCACATCAAAGACCAAGACGCCGCGGTATACGCCGCACTTGAGGGTGAGCGCAAGCGGCAAGAGGACGGTATCGAATTGATACCGTCGGAAAATTATGTCTCACAAGCTGTGCTTGAAGCGCTCGGCTCGGTGATGACGAACAAATATTCTGAAGGTCTGCCGGGCAAGCGCTACTACGGCGGGCAAGAGTATACGGACGCGGTAGAGAATATGGCGATCGAGCGCGCTTGCAAGCTGTTCGGTGCCAAGTACGCAAATGTCCAGCCGCTCTCGGGTGCGCCGGCAAATCTCGCTGTCTATCACGCACTGCTTGCGCCGGGCGACACGGTGCTGGGTATGGACTTGGGGCACGGTGGGCACTTGACCCACGGGCACCCGATGACCATTCCTGCCAAGCTCTTCAACTTTGTCACCTACAAAATGAAAGATCCCGATACGGGTGAGATCGATTATGACGAGATGCGTGAGGTGGCGCGTCGTGAAAGCCCCAAGCTTATCATCGCCGGCTTTTCGGCATACAGTCGTGAGCTTGACTACGCCAAGTTCGTATCGATCGCCCGCGAGGTGGGCGCGGTTACGATGGCGGATATGGCGCATATTGCGGGACTTATCGCCGGTGGTGTCGCGCGCAACCCCTTCAAAGACGGATTCGATATCATCACGACCACAACCCACAAGACCCTGCGCGGTCCGCGTGGTGGTATGATCTTAGTTCGCGAGAATGAGGAACTGATGAAAAAGATCAACAAAGTGGTATTTCCGGGCTTGCAAGGTGGCCCGCATATGAACAATATCGCCGCCAAAGCAATTGCCTATGGTGAAGCATTGCATCCGTCATTCAAAGTGTATGCCGAGCAGATACTCACAAATGCCAAAGCGATGGAAGCGGTCTTTGCCCGCGAGGGGGTGCGTATGCTGGGTGGTGGTACCAGTAACCACCTGATCTTGGCGGATGTGCACGGTTCGCTTGGCGTGGGAGGTAAGGACGCGCAAGAAGTGTTGGACATGGTTGGTATTACTCTTAATAAAAACGCGATCGCCGACGATCCACGCCCGGCAAACGACCCTTCCGGTATCCGCTTCGGTACCCCCGCGATCACCACGCGCGGCTTCAAGGAAGAAGCGTGCGGGCGTGTTGCCGAGCTTATCATCGAAACGCTCAAGAATAAAGACGAAGAAGTGGTGTTGGATCGCATTGGGCGCGAGATCAAAGAACTTGCGCGAGCGCACCCGCTTTCGACTTCGTTCGTCCAGGAGAAGTGATTACCGGGGGTATATCTCCGTCAGAAAAGTTATCCACGGAGGTGCAAAACAAGCGCTTTTCTTTCTGGTACCATAGTGGATAGCTGAACGCGTGTATTTTTTGTACGAGGCGATTCTTACAAAAAACACAGTTTGTACATGTTTAATAAATTAGTAATACAAGTATTATGAAAAAAGCTATAGGTACTCCTTCCGGTTTTTCGTTGCAATCCAAACAACAGCGAGGTTTCACGTTGGTAGAGTTGTTGGTTGTTGTGGCAATATTTCTGGTCCTCACCGCACTTTGGTTTTTCCGACCGGATCCAAACCGCGAACTAGTGGTGCGCAACGCAGCGCTTGAGATGGAGGTGCATATGCGTGAAGCGCAGGCGGCGGCGCTCGGCACACGATCGGTGGACGGTGATTTCGTGGGAACTATCGGTGTTGGGTTCATAGCCAGAACACCTGGAGATGCTCAGCGTTCTTTTGTCGTCTTTGTTGATAACCCCGATGGCGATGAACATCAGTATGTATTTAGCGCTACGGGTGACAATCCGGATATTTTGCTAGCTGAGCATGAGTTACCTGATTTTGTCGAGATACATCGTATACGTAAGTTTGGAGGGGGAAGCGGACCTTCAGAACTGTTGCCGGAAGGTAATGACCACGGCGTTTCAGTTTTGTTTAGGCGCCCGAGCACTGACGCGCTGGTGGTATATGAGCGAACAGACGGTAGCGATGCGGGAGTGTATGCTTGGGGCGGGGTGGAAATAGTACTACGTAATACCCGTCATGCCGATATCATGCAGACGGTTCGTGTGTATAACACGGGGGCGATTGAGATCATTGACGGAGACGCGATTGCTCTTGGAGAAACAGGACCTGATTCTTCGCCACTTGCTACGGGACCAGGCGCAAGTGGTGGCGCGGGCGCAAGTGGCGAGGCGCCGTATAATCCGGCTGCGGAAGGCGGGGGAGGTAGCGGTGCTCCGAGTGGTGGCGACAACGGTGGCGCCTCGAGTGGCGGTGGCGCACCCGGCGGAACGGTGTCGTCCGGCATGTGTCAAATACGCATATTCCCTGAGGCAAATTATGGCGGTACTCCAACGACGCTTTCTGGGTCTACGGTAGGCGGTGTAGGAATGTACGATATGCGACTCTATGGAAGTTTGGCTGTTGCCGAGGGTTCGGATCCATTTTTGATCTGCAATCCTGCGCACCATTCGAACGAAACGCAGTGTGACACAATTGCCAGTGGCCAAAGCATTCCTAATATTGCTGCGCACTTTGGTAACACCTATGAAAGTCCGTCTGGCTCTGCCGGCCGCACTGCGTTCGGATGTCCTGCAAATAGCTGTACGTATACAGGAGTGTATGAAGTAAGTAGTTCGGGTCATAATATCCAGAGCAATATGAGCTGTTCTCGGTCATTCAGTTGTGGAGGTCCGGGTGAGCCGGCGTGTGGTTCGGGACCAATCAGTGGTGGGGGCGGTAGCACGGTCAGCGGTCCTGGCGGCGGAAGTAGTCCCGGCTCGTTCACATTCCCGCCAATCAGTGGGGGTAGTGATGGCTCAGGTGGACTCGGTGGTCTGTTTGGCGGCGGTTCGGGTGGAGGATCTTCTTCAGGTGGTGGTAGTACTGGTACCGGCGGAATCCCACCAAGTGGCGGTAGCAGTGGTGACGGTGGTGCGGGCGGAGGATTTCCTCTTACCGGCGGTAGCAGTGGCACTGGCGGAACCCCACCAAGTGGTGGCTCAGATAGCGGCTCTCCTACCGGTGATGGAACGTTTAGTGAGGGTTCAACAAGCGGTACCGGTGGAACTCCGCCAAGCGGTGGTACCGGCAGTACTCCATCAGGTGGTAGTGGATACCGTTGTGATGCGACTCTCTTTTCAGAAGATAACTATGCGGGAACATCCCAGAACGTGGGAATCTTAGCGGCGAATACTCAAAGGACTGTTGTTGGGGTGATATCAATGAATACCGTGACAACAAATTTTCGTAGTGCTCGCTTTGCGGGTGACTTGGAATGGCTGATGTGTGCACCAGATAACACTTGCTCAACAATACGTCCCGGTGATCAGATAACAGGGTTGTTGCCGGGTGTAGCGAATGCGAGTCAAGGGCGCTGGTTCGGTTGTCCCAGGCAGGCGTGCACATTCTCTTCAAGCGGTGGTAGCGTGTCCATGTCATGCAGTGAGGGTACAACGATTTCAATTTAAGGAGTTGCTACAGGTTCTCTCGAACTGAAGTGTTGTGTCGAATACAAGTTGACGAACCACAAAGCGGGCGTACGCCCGCTTTGTGGTTAGGTATGACATAGTGGATAGAGCGGTAGCTCTTGTGGAGCGAGTGCGATAAGCTTGAGGTATGTTTCGAGAAGGACTATCTGGTGTTCCGCCTGGAGATAAAAACGAAGCGCTGGTGCAAGAGCGCTCTGCTGTTGAAATACCCACTCTCGATTTTTCCGAGCTTTCAATCTGGAGCGAGCATGATCCTGCCCCCGCACAACTTTGGAGCGACCTTAGACAAGTAGAGATTCCCGATGATTTAAGTGCGATGACAGTCGTTCAATACGAAGTGTATTCTAAAGAAATATTGAAGGTATTACATGCGTTTGTGGAAAAACATCCTGATATGTTGCACGCATATGTTGATAGTGTCGAGGCAATACTGAACTTTTTCAATACTGTATTGAAGAATCAATCTCTGGATAAAAAGTTGGGAGATGTTATGAAAAACAAAGCAAAATTAAAGCGTCTTGCTGCGGTGCCGCAGTCATATGGCAAAGTAGTGCTTACGGAGTAGCTACTGCCATTGCCTATATTCACGCTAACGTATAAAGTTGCAGTATGTCCGCATCTACGCTCTATCGAACACTCCTCGACTCATTCATCGCATTCAAAAGTATTTCGACCGACCCCGCGCATAAGGGAGATATGGAGGCGTGTGCTTCATGGTTGGGTGGTGAATTCGCAAAACGTGGCTTTTCAGTTGGGGTGGTTGAGGGGTACGGCAATCCTATAGTGGTTGCGCGGTATGACGCAGGATGTGCCGAAACCTGCCTCGTATATGGACACTATGATGTGCAACCAGCACAGCCCGATGGGTGGCACGGTGACCCGTTTGCGGTCACCGA
>PWVU01000073.1 GCA_003561715.1 Candidatus Kaiserbacteria bacterium
TCAGCCTGCATCTCTACTGATTCTGCGTTCGACAATTCGATTGAGGATCGCTCGGCAAGGGTGCCTCGCGCCGATTGGTCGCGCTTCTCAAACACGCCAGAAACGGTTTGTCCCACTTTCTCAGCCCCCACTTTGGAGAGCTCCGCAATTTTTTGGGATATACCGGTAAATGATTTGAACTGGAAGATCGCCGCTGCACCAACCGCACCAAGTAAGCCACCCGTCAACGCGCCTCCGGTGGCAACTGCTCCGGTCATACCAATCTTAGCGATCAGCTTTCGGCGTTCGGGTGGTAGTGATTGCCAATATTCGCTTGCCGGTTGAAGGAATTCGCCAATTTTTTCTCGTGCACCGGGATGCTCAGCACGCACCTCAAGCTCGATAGCTCGAATACGTTCCTGTTCTTCTAAAAATGAAGAATTGTATAGCTCATTTAGCATTTCGACCCGAGCCTCCGGAGACTGATCGCCACTCGCTTCCAAAATACCTTTTGCAAGTTCCCTCCACTGATGCGAACGCTCCGCCTCAGCAAGCGCAAGCGCTTGCTCTTCTTCTCCTTCGCCTCGAGAAAGCACCCGCATACGCTCAAGCATGCTCTGCATCCCCCCTTTTGATCGCTCGGTAATAAGTGCATTCTTTTTTGCCTCATAAAACGCTTCCAGTGAAGCCTTATACGCACGATACGTATCGGCTACCGCTTCAAACTGAGGCGGTACATCAGGGCGCGCGTCTTCTATTAAAGGCAAACCGAGTCCGGCACGCGCCTCGTTTTGATTGGCAATAGACGCAGTAACATCCTTCTGCTCAATTATGTGATGTTGTGCAGAGTGTAGGGCAACCATCATTTCTGATTCACTCACACGTGGTCCTTGCGAGAAGGTTTTGGCGTTTTCTTCCGGTGAATTGTCATTAGCCACCTGACCGACCTCAATTGCCGGCACGTGATTATCATTAGTCGCCACTCCTTTCTCCATAGCCGGAGCATTGTCATTCGCAATCTCGAGCGCATCAGTCGGCAGTCCATCTGCTGCGACTTCATCTGGCGAAATAGTAGATATGTGTTGTTGTTCAGCTGCTCGCATACGTTTATACACCATACCGCTTACTGACCATTAATTCAATCGCTTCCCGATTGGTACCATAAGTAGCGTACGAAAGTTGCTTCAGATATTCAGCGGTTTGCGGGCTGCCTGCCGGTGGTGGAGCAGTTGCGACATTGAACGGTGTTTGCGGGATGCCGTTTGCTAAGAGGCGTAGATAACAATTGTAGTTATCGATATTCATAATATCGCGCGAGGAGAAGACCGGCGAGAACTGCTTCTCCAGAAATTCGGAATCCTCCGTGCCGACACGAAAGACTGCCATTGAGCCAACATTCCCAAAAACCGCGTCTCGAATCCCTTGATCCAATTGCGCAATAAATTGATGCGCTACCGTAAGCCCCAGCGCATATTTACGCGCCTCGGACAATATCGCCGAAATAGAGTCGGTCGTCACATTCTGAAACTCATCTATATATAAATAGAACGGCGGCTTCTCGCCGACCATATCAACTCGTGACAATGCCGCCATCAGAATCTTTCCCACCAGTATGAGACCGATAAGGTTCGCATTCATATCACCAAGTTTTCCTTTAGAGAGATTGACCAAAAGAATCTTGCGGTTATCCATCAGCTCACGGAAATTGAACGCGCTCTTTGGCTGAGCGATGATCGGTCGCATGATGTCGTTTGCGGTGAACACATCGAACTTGTTGGTGATGTACGGTACGATATTAGCAAGCGATGCTTCCCCCCCGGCTTTGGTCGCGATCTCCCGCCAGAACATATTGACGACCGGATTTTTACTGCGCGCGAGTTTGAAATTGCGATACGCCTCGTCCGCCAAGACGCGTGAAATATCAAGCATCGTATTGCCACTTGCCGGATCTTCAATGACCAGCGCGGTCGCGTTGCGGAAGTACTGCTCGAACGCCGGCCCCATGCTTTCGGGCGAATGTGCGTACAGGCGTTTGAAGATACCGAAGAGTTCGTTGATGACGAATGTCTTTTGCTCGGGCTTTGAGGGATCGAACTCAAGCATGTTGAGCGGCATCACACGCTCGGTGTAGCCCGGATCAAAGTAGATCACATCCTCATGGCGGTGCGGCGGGACCGCCGCCAAGATATCTTGTACATCTGAGCCGTGCGGATCGATAAAGCACACGCCATGCCCTTGCTGAATATCTTGCACACACATATTCTGCAAAAGCACGGACTTACCGGTACCGGTCTGCCCGATCACGTACATGTGCCGCACACGGTCTTTTTGGGTCAAGAACGCTTTGGTCTCTTTGCCTCGATAGTCGTTCACGCCGATATACGTACCCTCTTGCGGTAGTCCGAGCGGCGCCGCCACCCGCCCTGCTTTGGTCTGTTTAAATTCGGGCGATGCGTGGACCGAACCTGGTGCAGGGAAATGCATAAGTGTCGTCAGCTCACGAATCGAAAGCGGAAGCGTTTCCCCGGTTGCGAATTTGCGAAAGGTAAACGCGCGCACTGCCTCAGCATTACGTCGTGGCGAGGTCATAGCAAACGAGAAACTATTCCCTTGCGTATCTTCAAATTGATTGAAACTTGAGGTTATCTCATGCAATATCGCCTCGGCGCGATGATCCGCCAAGGTCGATACCGCGATGCGCAGATTGCATGCCACGATCGGTGTCTCGATCTTTGAACGCGCTGATTCAACTTGTCCTTGATTGACCGTGGGTGGTTCCTCGCCGTCTTTTTTCTTTTTCTCACCCTTGAATATCTCACGCGCAAATCCCATCAACTCACCACTGAATCCTTCCGGCACCTCACGCAGTGCTTCTTTGAGCTTCTTACCTTTCTCCATTTGTTCAATTACTTTTTTGTAACGCGAAACGTACCGATCACCGACCGGGCGAATCACGAGCTGAATAGCCGCTCCTTCACCTCGTTTCGCAAGCTTCGAGAACACACTAATGATGACGTTCAGGGGATCGTGATCAAACTCATCGTACGTGCGCAAGGCAAGAATCGCTTCTTCTTTCAGGCGTGCCGACGCAACACGGGTTGCGCCATCTTTGACAAAGATATTATAGTCGCTTTTTTGCTCGTGCAGTTGCGCTTCCGGGAACAGGCTCACAAGATGTTTTTCAAACAGTACTTTCTTGTCGGTCGGCACTGCGCAATAAAAGATTATGTCTTCGTGCTCGGCGGATACTGCAACCTCAATCGTAAAATGTCGTTTGCCGAGTGTCTTTTCGTTGGCGATCGAAAGCATACCGAGGTAGAACTGCTCCATCGCAGAGACCAATTCTTTGAGCCCTTTTGTCTGCCCCTCTTTTTCGTGCGCCGGCATCGACACTTCATACAAGGTCATATGCACCACTTCCCACATCTCTGTTCCCTCTTTGAGACCCACGGCCGGGTAGCCCTCATGTATGTACTGCACCAGCGCACGATGAAAATCATCTTCGAGATGCGGATTGGGTTGTTTGGCTAATACGGTGAGCGCGTTACTGATTCCCTTTTCATGCACGATCTGAAGAAGACCTCCCACCGCCTCGTCATCCTCATCTGCGGGCAGATCGAGCACAAGGCCCTCGAGTTCTTCTTCGGGAAGCATCGGTACCTTGGGCGCATATGGCACGGGATGCTCATGGTGCGCCACAACCATTTCGCGAGTGATCTGCGCACGATCGGGATTGGTATCGCCCGAGCGCTCTTTAAGAATGCGCTCCTTTTCGGCGATCTGCTCGCGCAAATACGCAAGCTCCTCCTCTGGTGTCGCAAACGCAGTCGATTGTTCTGGAGTTAACGCCATTACTCTAGTAGTATACGTATATACGCGCTGAAGCGCGACACTATAATCCACGAGTATGAGTGAGAGACCGGAAAGAGGACCAAGTGATTCAAGGGACGAAAGAACACCTTCATCAACAAGCCGACGGGGATTTTTGCGCCTATTTGCTGGCACAACTGCTGCTGGTTTAGCATTGGGGGCTGGTTTTTTTAATGATGCCCTAAAACGCTCCGCCCATGAACGTCGCGAGCACGTGAAAGACATGACCGCATTCTTGCGTGGAGAAGCATCGCCACTTGAGGGGCTATCGCTGACCATAACCGACGCAGAAAACCAAAAGCAAGAGGTGCTCCTTACCTACGACGAATTGGTCGAACTCTTCACCGACATGGCGCGCGGACACTCGGTCGACTCGGCCGATCAGACAGAGTATGTAGATTCCGACTATGTCAAAGCGGCACTGCGAGGTCTCGCACATATGGTGCAGGTCGAAGAAGACTTTGGTAGTTCACTCAATTCAAACCCACTGTTGGAAAAGATCGACCAGTGCTTGGAACAAAGACTTACGCAACTATCCGAACTCGCAAAAGATGGCAAGCTCAATCTTCCCAAGACACTACCCCTTGCGTCATCATTTGGCTTCGGGCAGATCAACGCACGCACCGCAAGAACTATCGCACTTAGATATCACGAACATCTCCTTGGTGAAGGATTATTGACGGATAGTGACGTTGCAAGATTACGAGAGCGAGATATCCCCGAACACGAGATCGTCTCCATACTCAAACTTAAAGGCTTGCACCACGAAAATATCATATACAGCTTTTTGGCATTCCAAGAAGGTCTCGATGTCTATGGATATGATGTGAACGGCAACAGGATAGGCGATCCGGACGATGGACGCCTTCTGAGCTTGGCTGTAACCGCCCACAGTGCCCGCCTCCGTACTCCCGCAGTTGCAAAGATACAAACCTATCTCAATGAGATCATTTACACCGATCCCGTGCTCAAACAAAGCAACGCATTGTTAGAGGTCGACGGCGATCCTGGAGCATTGACAAAAAAAGCATTAATTCATGTCGTCACTACCTTGGGAATCGATATCGACCCCGAAACGATCGAGCGAGCTTCACTACAAACGCTGTTTGACATCGCAGAAAAGATAAAGCCCATATGGAACAGGCGTCGCAACAATCTACTCGGACCCGAGCACCACAACGCACCTAAGACGCCGGTACAGATCGAAATAATGGTCGAACTTGCAACACGCAGATACCGAAGCGCGATAGATGTGTATCTCTTGGTGCTGGAACAATGCGAGAAACATAACGCACACGAGGCGGAAGCGCTTGTTACAGAGCAATTTCTCGCCTTTGCAAAAAATAGAACAATGGATTTTTTCACTGTCTTGAAAAATCGTATCGCTTTCGAGCATTCCTACCCGCAACTACCCCGCGAAGCGATCGATCACATATACAGGCAATTACCTCGGATCATCAGTTTTGCCATGGA
>PWVU01000074.1 GCA_003561715.1 Candidatus Kaiserbacteria bacterium
CGGGTCTTCCTTGTATTCGCAACACATACACACGGCAACCACTTCGGTTAACATTACTATTTGTGGTGATGGCATCGTTCACCCCGGACAGGTGTGTGATGATGGGGTAAATACTGGTGAGTATGCGACATCGACTGCAACACGCAATTGTTTACCTGATTGCTCGGGCTTTGGTCCGTATTGTGGTGACGGCATTTTGCAAACACTCTTTGGGGAGACGTGTGACGATGGTAATAACATTGATGGCGACGGGTGTGATGCGCAGTGTCAACAGGAGGTCCCTCCATCACTTGATCCCGGCGGTACCGGTACGCCGGGTGGGGGAGGCGGGGGAAGTTCTCCGGGAGGTGGTGCCACACCGGGAGGTGCCCGAGATGGCTCTATTGCCATTGACCGCCCAACACGCGTAACGGTCGGTGGTATTGCCTATCCGGGTGCACGAGTTACGTTGCTTGTTGATGGCGTGGTTGCGGGCGTGATCGAGGCGAACAGCGCCGGCGTATTTCAACGGACGTTTGATGATCTCACCCCGGGTCCTGCGACGTTTGGGTTTTGGGCGCTCGACAGTGCACAGCGACGTTCGATCACGTTCTCAAGTACGTTCGAAGTTATTCAGGGTGCTATGACGACGGTGACGGGGATTATCATTCCGCCCACGATAGAAGCGGTTCCCGACCGGGTTTCGCTGGGTACCCCTATCGTATTCCGCGGCTCGGCGGCACCTAATGCGCTTGTGTCAACCTTTCTCAATCGAGATATGCCATCAGCGACGACCACAAGTGCTACTACCGGTGCGTGGGAAGTGACGGTCCCCACCAATACATTGACCAACGAGAGTTTCCATACCGTGCGCGCACGCTATCGTAGTATTGCGGGAGCTCGGTTTGAGAGTGGATTCAGCCAAGCACTCAATTTTTATGTCGGGGAGCGCGAGGCGGGTGGTACCATTAGTCCCGATATAAACCAGGACGGACGAGTCGACTTGGTCGATTTTTCCATTCTTTTGTTCAATTGGGGAACAAGTAATCCAATTGCGGATTTCAATCAAGACGGCATAGTCGACTTGGCGGATTTTTCCATTATGCTTTTCCATTGGACTGGATAACCATGCTGGGGAACAGGGCAATATACCTATATACTATGGAGCATATGATGCGAAGAGGTTCGTATATGATGTGTGCGTTGGGGATTGGGCTTTTTGTGCTTGTGTTAGGGTATGCTGCGCCATCGCATGCCCAGGAGCTCGAAGTGGCGCTTGAGCCGACTGAGCGGGTGTATGTGCCGGGAGATGTGTTTGTCATGCCGGTGCGTGTCCGTGGGGTGACCGAATGTGTGAATGCGTTTTCTCTGGAGGTTGGCTATGATACGGAGTATCTTACCGCGGTTGATGTCGCGCGGGGACTCTCGATCATGACCCTGTGGACTGAAAGTCCAACCATTGATCAAGAGCAAGGCACGATTACGTTCACGGGAGGTGTGCCTGGCGGGTATTGCGGTCGTTTGCAGGGAGATCCGGGACTCACCAATATACTCACAGAGATCGTGTTCAGCGTTCGTTCGGTATCTGAGCGAGAAAATGTACGCGTGCCTATTAGTATCAGTCGAGCAACGGTACATGCGCACGACGGAGTGGGGACTCTGTTGCCGGTAACCTCGCGCAGTGCAACCATTGAGATCAGCCCAACTATCGACCTTGCACCAACAAACGAGTGGATCGAACGGGGGCGTGGAGATAGTACCGCACCTGCTCTTTTTGACGTGATACTCCATTCCGACCCCGCGGTTGCCGATGGACGGTATTACATTGTATTTTCGACGACCGATAAGGAAAGTGGCATAAGCCACTTTGAAGTACTTGAAACCGATCCTCGACAGTGGGGCTTTTTGACGTGGGTAACGCGTGAATCCGGCTGGATACCGGTTGAATCGAATATATATGTGTTGCGAGACCAAAGCCTTCGCAGTGCCATTCAAGTGAAAGCCGTCGACAAGGCAGGGAATGAACGTATTGTGACCTATCAGCCACCCGAGCATCTGCGAAGTATGTTTCATTGGACTGATGGTATCGCGGTGATCGTGGTTGTCTTGCTTATTGCCGGTGCGGCATATCTTATCCGCAGACGCCAAGACAATTCAAAGGTATAATATGCATATGCAAACGCTATCAAACATGCTGTGGCAGTTGTTCATGCGAAAGTTTCAGCTTGTTTATATCCTGGTTGCATGTGTGTGTGTGGTGCTATACAGCGGAATGCCTGCGTTTGCCCAGCAGTCCGATGCGCTTCTGTACCTCTCGCCCGCCTCGGCGGTAGTCACGATCGGCGAAACGTTCACGATCGATGTCCTGCTTGATACGGGAGGACAGATGATCAATGCGGCCGAAGGGGCGATTACATTCAATGAAGATGATCTTACGTTGGTGTCCCTCGATGCATCCGGCGCGATATTCTCTTCATGGGTAGAGGTGCCCTCGTATGAAGCGGACTCCGGACGTATTACGTTCTCCGGAGTCACGGGGCGAGTCGGGTATCGGGGAAACGATGGTCGCGTCGTGCGTGTGACGTTCCGGGCCTTGCGTAATACCGCTAGTCAGGTGTGGTTTTCTCAGGGAGCCGCTGTGCTGTCCGCTGACGGACAGGCGAGTAATGTCTTGAGCCAGCTTCGCTCGGGAACCTATACGCTGACTTCGCGCGAAGTGGTGCCAAGCTTGGCGGTAGTGTCAGAATCGGTACCGGATACTGATGATGTGCGATCGCCCTCAAGCTCAGCAGGACCCATCCGCTCTTCCACGCACCCAACGGAATCAGGCTGGTATGGGACAACCACTGCATTTTTGCACTGGGATCTACCGGATGATGTCCAAGAGATCCGAACGGGACTCTCGACCGATTCTTCGGCACTGCCCACCGAGAGACACGAGACGGTTATTCATGAGTATGTTGTCTCCGGGCTTCCTCAAGGAGTAGCGTACTTTGCCTTGCAGATGCGGGATGAAAGCGGATGGGGTGCGGTATATCGATATCGTTTGCAAAGTGATATCGAACCCCCGCACGATCTGGTTCTTACCAAGAGGGAACGCGAAGATCCGACCGATCCCGAAGTTGTGTTTTCTATCGGTGCACGTGATGACCGTTCGGGGATTGCATCGTACGCAGTGTCGATCAATAGTGGCCGACCTCGTACGCTTTCTCCGGAAGAAATAGGCTTTACCGAGATATTTGAAACGCCGGGGCGACATACGGTACGACTCACCGCGTACGATCGGGCAGGCAACAGTACATCGACCTCGACAACGGTTGATATCCAAGCACTTGATACGCCGCGTATCGTGCAGATACCCGACTCAGTACTGGTGGGTAGTCCGCTTTCAGTCCGCGGCGAAACATATCCAAGTGGGACTGTCCTCGTATCGATTCGATTCAATGAGGGTGAGGCGCAAGAGCGAGAAGTGAGTGCTGATGCGCAGGGAGTGTTTGTGGCAACCATCATCGACGTCGCTCGAGAAGGAGTGTACGAGATCGCACTGACTGCCGTCGATGAACGTGGTGCGCGTAGTCAACCCACAGCACCTCATGTCACACAGGTGACCCAGCCCACGCTGGTGCTGTTTGGTACCATGGCGATAAACTATATCAGCCTGTTTGGTGCATTGTTGGGATTAGTCGCATTCCTGGTCTTTCTCATATGGGCGACGATGGGCATGATCCGGGCAATGCGACGACGAGTACATACGGAAACCTCTGAAGCTATCGAGGTACTGCACACTTCATTTGAGGATATTAAGCAAGATGCTCGTTCATTGGTGCGTGTTATTACCAAAGCGTCAGCGCGAAGACCTTTGACTGATGAAGAAGAATTGGTCATTGCAACCATGCAAAAGCATCTCTCGGAAGCGGAAGAGCATATTGCCAAAGAGATCAAAGATATTGAGGAGACAACACATGTCTCTGCATCTGCTCCTGTGCAAGTGCGACTTGGAAAACGCACGGTATAGAGTGGTATGCGAATTTCGCACACGCCACGCGCGTGGAGTATGTGTTTAGACGACCTCTCGGGTTTTTCGCAAAGCTCTCATAAAGCACAGGTTCTCTGGGAATCTGAAGAGCTTCGCCATCATAGGGACTTCCAGCTGGATGCTGTGAATGACCCGGAAACTATTCGCCTAGGAGTATATCAATAGCGCATGTGTCGCATGAGGACTAACAGATCGGCAGTTGAAACGCGACCGTCGCCATTGAGGTCGTAGCGGGTGTCGTACGGTGTGAACAAGCGTGTGGTGAGTATACCGAGGTCCGCAATGGTAACGCTATTGCTGTTCGTAAGGTCAGGGGAGGGAGTTCCCGCTTCACGAATGACTAATGTGAGAGGGACGCTTCTTTCAAACACTGAGGTACCCGCACCATCATGCGCGAGTATCTGCGGGTCTTCAAGTAATAGTTCTGCAGTTCCCGTTTCCCGTGCTTCGATCACAAAGCTGAACAACTCACCCGTGCCGGTAAAACCTCCGAGCGCTATGATGCCGCCGGAAAAGTCGACCTGAGAAACGGTGCCTACTTGCGGCTCTGCAGTCCAAAGATCAACAATACTATTGTTGGTTGAGAATGACGTAATAGCTATCTCAGGCGGCATAACCACTGAACCACCCACCACATTTATCGGGACAGATGACTGTACCATGACGGTGACGCTCGTGGTTGCGCCGACTTCAAGAAAGCGTTCAGCCGGCACAAAGGTGAGCATATCTCTCGACTGCGAAAAGCCTATTGCTGATGCAATAAGAGCAACGATCGGAAAGCCGATCATAAGGCGATAACGGTGCCGGTACAGTACGTGTCGCATGGGAATGTGCTTACCACTATAGCAAAAACCGCACGATAGTGATATCTGGTTTTCAACTGAAGTGTGTATTGTGGCACTGGTGTGACGAATTGAGCATGGTATGCTCGGACTATGCCCAGAGTTGATGCCAATCGATATTCTTTCCGCGGGAAAGGATTGCATTTGAGTGTACTGCTTGCGGTCGCAGTGCTTTTGGGAGGGGGTACGGCGGCATGGCATATCTCCGAACAAAGTGAAACATTCACCTACTATGTACGCAACTATGATGAAGTACGTGACAAAACAAATGGTTTTTCTCTAGAGCAGGTGGCACATGCTGAGCCTGTACGTATAGCATTTGTCGGCGATCTGATGCTTGATCGGGGTATTCGTCAGATTGCCGGACGTCTGGGGTACGAAGTATTTCTCGCCGGTATAGCGGAGATTGCGCAGGAGGTGGATGTGGTTGTCGGTAACCTTGAAGGGCCGATCACCACACATGCGTCCAAAAGCATCTATACAGATAGTGAAGATGGTCAAGATCATTTTACGTTCACCTTTGCTCCGGAAGTTGCAACGCATCTTGCTTCAGCAGGTGTTTCGGTCGTCTCGCTGGCAAACAATCACGCTCTTGATTTTGGTGCCGAAGGATTGGTGCAGACGCGCGCTCATTTGCGCGATGCGGGAATTGGGTTTTTCGGCGATCCGCATGAGCCTGCATATCATATACATATGGTGGAGCGAGAAGACATGACAGTGGCATTGGTGGGGTACAATCAATTCGGCTCACCACACGAGACTGAAACACGGGAAGCGATCGCCCGCGCGCGTGCAGATAGCGACTGGGTGATCGTTATGCCGCATTGGGGCGAGGAATATACGACAGAGATAACCGACACGCAGTATCGCCTTGCCCGAGACTTTATCGAAGCGGGTGCCGACGTGGTCATGGGTGCGCATCCCCATGTCATCCAGAGATCCGAGCGCTACCAAGATGGTGTTGTCTATTACTCACTCGGCAATGCGGTTTTCGATCAGTGGTTTTCTGCGGACGTTTCGTGTGGTCTTGCGGTGTTGGTGACGCTTGATCCGAAACAGGGAGTGGTCTTCGAAGAACGATTCTTTTGGAGTACTTCACGCGGTGTCTCGGTTGTAGCGCAGTGTCCCGAGCAGGTGTGAGTATGCTGTCCACTCTTTCCCAAACGTGCAATACGTTTTACACTAGTGGTATATGCGTGCACTTTCTCGCCGAGAACTCCAAGATCTCGATGAACGCATGATACACCAGTATCATGTTCCGCTTGCGGTCACCCTTGAAAAAATTGCCAAAGGCGCTGTGTTGCTAACGGAAGAACGGTATCCGTATGCGCGTCGCGCAGTCATTGTTGCCGGCTCGGGTAACACAGGGGGGGTAGGACTTATACTCGCACGCTTTCTTGCCGAGCGAGGAATTGCCGTGTGTATTATTCTTACCCAACACGAGCTGTTCCTAAAGCCGACTTCCCAGCGCATGTTTTCGCATTTGCACCATGACACTATGCTTGGGGTGAGTCCGGAGGCGCATGATGACGAATTGCGTGATGTGCTCTACAGCACCAACGTAATTATTGATTGCATGGTAGGGTATCCCCTTGGGCGAAGTCCGGAAGGGGAGGTGCGGCGTTTGATCGGACTCGTGAATGAGAGTCCTGTGCCGACACTTGCGATAGATGTCCCATCGGGTTTTGATGCGGATCGGGGACCGATATATGGGACACATATTGTGGCTGATAGTACGTTGATGCATGTGTTGCCCCGCTCCGCGGCTCTTTCAGAAGATACCGGCGCGCTCTATCTGGTTGATGTGGGTGTACCTGAAGCGTGGTTTCGACAGGAAGAAATTAAGCCACCCGAGTACGACCTTCGCGGATTATATCCACTGCGGTAGCGTCGTCGGCGCATACCACGTGAGATACATAATTGGGAGGCGAATAGTGCTTGTTTGTCAACTACCCGTGAGCGGAATGTGCCGAAAGCGCGGTGCATAGACGTGTTGATGACCTTGTTGATACAAGAGGGCGTATTCAGACAAAACACTTCGAGCGACGTTCGTCATCCGTGGTATACTGCTACCATGCTTGGCTTGTTGCGCCTCATACGCGCCAGACGTGAACGTTCCGCTCCAGAAGTTCCTGGTGACACATTCTATTCGCGTCACGTTAGCAGTATCATCTATGGTGCCAATGACGGTATCGTCACCACGTTTGCCATTATATCGAGCGCGATGGGCGCATCGTTGGGTACCGTTACGATCATTATTCTCGGATTGGCAAACCTCTTTGCGGATGGTTTTTCGATGGGAAGCTCAAGCTATCTTTCCGCAAAGTCAGAACATGATGTACAGAAAAAACAGGGGAATGGCGCCGACCTCGATCCTCACGAACCACGTGTCAACGGGGCCATCACGTTTGGTGCATTTGTATGCGCGGGCACGATACCGCTCCTGCCGTTCCTGCTTCCTATCTCCATGGTGCATCCCTTTGCGATCTCGGTTGCCGCAACTGCAGTCGCGTTTTTTGTGGTGGGTGGCATGCGCTCGATCGTCTCACCTCGTTCATTCATCGTATGCGGACTAGAAATGTTGTTTGTAGGCGGCATTGCGGCAAGTATTGCTTTTGGGATCGGATTTGGCATAGAGCGATTGGTGTCATAACATGTTCCGTACATGAATCCACTATTGTACCTTATCAGTTTCTTTTTGCTTTCGGTTGCCGGTGTGTTTGGTGTTGATCTGCCGGGATTGCTGTTGGTCGATCGCGAGTCCCAACGTCCCGCAACCGGCTCAGGGTATTTCGTATCAGTTCCCGACTCCGTTTCGATCTATGCAACCGATCTGGTATCTGAAGCATCTTCGGTTGATCTTGATCGGCACAAACCCCGTACCGTGGCTCCCGTACCCGCACCAACGCCTTCTTCGCCATCTCCTCCGGAAACGCCGGTAGCACCACCAACACCCACCCCCGAGGTTACTGAAGAGGAGCAACCGGTGACTCCGCTACCTCCACCATCGCCGCCATCTCCATCGACAAATACTGATGGGGCATTCACGGTTCAGGCAATTGTTGATGCAACAAATCGCGAGCGTATGCGTGCCGGCTTGACTCCTCTGCGTGTCGATGTCGGACTCAACAGGATGGCATCACAAAAAGTCGACAATATGATCCGGTATGATTACTTTGATCACGTATCTCCTCAGGGAGTTGATCTCAAAATGCTTGCAGAGCAAGCGGGGTATCGGTATATACTGATCGGCGAAAATCTTGCTTATGGAAATTTTGCTGATCCACAAGCAATTGTGGACGCGTGGATGGATAGCCCGGGTCACCGAGCCAATATTCTACATACCGGCTATACCCACATTGGGGTTGGGCTAAGGCAAGCGCGTTTTCGCGGTATTGATGCATGGGTCGCGGTACAGGAGTTCAGTGTGCCCGCCGATACATGCCCGCAACCGAGTCAAGCTATGTCGGGGCAGATAGCGTCTCAGCGGGTGCAGCTCGAAACCCTGCAACAAGACATAGAAGCATTAG
Organism: Candidatus Kaiserbacteria bacterium; assembly: GCA_003561715.1. GTDB lineage: Bacteria > Patescibacteriota > Minisyncoccia > Phycocordibacterales > UBA12088 > CSSED11-315. Next base: position 8,388 of record PWVU01000074.1, read on the forward strand.
ATACGCAGTTGTCCGGTATGTCTCCTTCGGATCCCGCATATGCCCAGCGTGTTGCAGAGTATAATGCCTTAGTTGTCGAACTGCGTGCCCTCGCAGAGGCGCACAATGCATCGGTAGCGAGCTACAACGAGAGTGTGCGGGAGCATCGTGCCTGTGTTGAAGCTATTCTTTAGAGGGTTCCTGATTGTTCTCGTTCTGTATCAACATCTTCCCTTTCCGCATCTTCTTGCCCCTGAAGATCTTCTGCACCATCGATCTCGATATCCTCTTGTTCCTCAACCTCTTGCGCATTCAGTAATTCAGGTGTCGATTGTGCTTCCTCTGCTATCTCAAGCTCAAGTCGCTCTACCGGAGAAAGTGGGGTTGGAAGTGATGTGACACTCGGTCGTCCATGCTCCAAAGTAAAAGTAGTGTCTTTCGGGAGGCGGTAATTCATGCGCATAGAGCCATCGGCACTCATGCCGAATGTGGCATTGGCATGTATGTTCCCGCCGGAGAATTGATCACCGGAAACAGACACTCCCGAGCGACTTTCCAAGTGTATGCGAGGTACAAATACTTTCGTGCGGGTATTGGTTGCATACAGCGAATCGGCAAGTGGTAGGGTGAGAAGGAGTGCCTGGGAAGATCGCCGTTCAATACGTATCGGTGCCGTGAGCGTGATGGTATCAACAAGCATGGGAACAACCTCGGTCTCATGTTCTTCGCGCACTCGATCAATTCGATCGATACCTACCCGTATGCGATCATAGGTTCGTGCAGGCAGAGGGGTTTCCAGATGAATGAATGATCGAGCGGTATCTTCTAATTGTGTGGAAAGAACGCGTGCTCGCTGATCGATAGTGCGCCACCCTCGTTCAGCGTTCCATAGTTCGATCGAAGACACGGTAATCGTATAGTGATCATCTGCTGGTTCGGTTATTGTGATACGAGTGATGAGAGTGCCTCGATCTGCTCGAGTACTCTGTAGCAGAAATAGTACACTAACAGCAAGTACGACCACACAAGCAATGAGGGCAACATAGATATACCGCGAACGTTGCATACAGTCATATTGTACCCCAATTTACTCTTTTATGTTGTTGCGTTGCGGCATACGGATAGTATACTGAGTGCATGGATACGCTATTGAAAGCCGATCTGTTCTTTTTTGTGACCACTATAGTGGTTGCCGTATGGGGTGTATTGCTGACCATTATTTTTTTGTACGTCATCTCAATAATTCGCGCTGTTAAGCGTATGGTTGAACGGGCTCATGAAGAGCTTGATAGTATCGCGGCCGATTTCAGTGATATGCGGCATACGGTCAAAGAAGGAGTTGAAACCACTACACGATATGCACGCAACGCGTTCACCGGTATCAGTATGGGGCGTATCGCAACTTTCTTGATCAATACGGTTGCGGAATCACGAGCGCAAAAGAAGCGTCGAACACGAAAACGATCTACCGATGACGGGGATGAGGAGTAGTGTATTGGCAATATGCTCAAGAACCGCGTATACTTGATCAAAAGGCGAGGAAGTACTACCAGTAGCAGTTTACAAAAAACTAACCACACACAGAGTATGTCCACCAAAGATACTAAACAATCACATACGGGAACCGCACTGCTCGTCGCGGGGCTTGCTGTGGCGGGAGCCGCAGCGGGATATTTCTTGTACGGTCCCGATGGAAAAGAGAATCGCAAAAAGATCAAGAGCTGGTCGCTCAAAGCTAAAGCCGAAGTGCTTGAGCGTTTGGAAAAAGCTAAAGAGGTAAGCGAAGAAACATATACCAAGATCGTTGATGAGGTGACGGCGCGCTATGAGAACAAGAAAGGGGTTGAGGCGGGAGACATTGATAAGCTCAAAAAAGAACTCAAAAAATATTGGAAGAACATACAGTCCGAGTTTGCAAGTCCTAAAAAAGCCTCGAAGTCAAAAAAAGAAAGCTCAACAACCCCTCGAACGCGCATGCGTAGCTAGTGATTCATGAAAGAGCATTCACGGTTTGAGCTTACGTTCTTTCTCGGACTCTTTTTGGGTTCGTTGGTACTAACGTTTATCCTTTTTCGACCGGTATTGACTGCGCTTGGTGTGGCTGCCATTTTTGCCGTTCTTTTGTATCCGTTACATGTGCGTATCAAGCGCGTCGTCCGTGTGCCCACCATTGCCGCATTACTGAGCACGGTAGTCGCTTTTCTTCTGATTGTTATCCCGATCGGGTTGATTGCGTCCCTCCTATTTCAAGAGGCACGCTCATTGGGAGCGGCAATGTCTGCCGGAGGTGGCTGGAATTCCATGATGGCGTATATCGCACCTGTCGAAGCGTTTCTTGATACGTTTATGCCCGGTATGACGGTCGATGTACAAGCCCTGATCGCCGAAACGGTCAATTGGGTAACCCGTAATCTGGGTGGAGCATTTGCCGGTACGGCGCAGTTCGTGATCAGCTTTTTCGTTGGGTTTGTGGCATTCTTCTACTTTATGAAAGACGGTCCGGCTTTTTTGAAAGTGTTGATCGATTTCAGTCCGCTTTCAGATACCTATGATCGCGCGATCCTTGCCAAGCTTCAGAATACCGTCAACTCCGTAATCCAAGGATCGCTGGCGATCGCAGTCATTCAGGGTGTACTTACGAGTATTGGGTTTGCTATCTTCGGCGTACCCAATCCCGTACTATGGGGAAGTATGGCGGCAATTGCGGCGGTACTGCCGGCAATCGGTCCAAGTCTTGTCAATATTCCGGCAGTCATATTTCTGTACCTAACCGGCTCGGTCGGAGCGGCGATCGGACTCTTGGTCTGGGGGCTGATCGTAGTGGGGCTGGTAGACAACATACTGCTTCCCAAGATCATGGGACATCGTGCGCGTATCCATCCGCTTCTTATCCTCATATCAATTCTCGGAGGCTTGCATCTGTTTGGTCCTGCGGGTTTTTTGCTCGGACCGCTTGTGCTGAGTTTCGTCTACGCACTGGGTGATATTTATAGAGAGTTATTTCTTTCTCACATCAAGGAAGCGTCCCAAGAAGTGCGCGAGGAACAAATAAATACATCGTGATCCATAAGATCATGAATGATATGTCCCAGGGGGCATATGTTGTGATACAATTCCAATATGCGAGACGAACGATCCGGACGCGGTATTGCGTGGGTCGCGCTTTTGGTAGCGACTATTGCGTTGCTTTTGGCGTGGGTGTCATATAACCGCACCGCCGAACAGGCTCTCGAAGAGACTATAAAAGAAAAGGTGCAAGAAGCGGTTGAGCAAATCGAAAGCAGAGTTCGGCGAGATGGTGACAGGGAAGAAGCGTCGAGTGAATGAACACGATACTTGACAGATACTATATTGTATGATACAAACGTATACGTTATGAAAAAAACCACACTCGCTTCAGCAGCAATCACTTTTCTGGTCGGTGTGTTTCCCGCTGTGGCAGCTGCGCAAGCAGACCTTGGGTACATCTCAGGACTCGTTGGTGACACTCAGGCGATCTTGAACCTGCTGTTGCCCTTGGTGGTAACACTCGCGCTCCTCTTCTTTTTTTGGGGGATCATGGTATTCATTCTGAACGCAGGTGATCCCGAAGGGCGCTCAAAGGGTATTCATATCATGGTGTGGGGTATCGTCTCTCTCTTCGTCGTTGTCTCCATCTGGGGCATTGTCGCGTTGCTTGCGGATATATTCGGCGTTGAGGTGGGAACGTCCGCGCCCGTGCCCGGGGTATTGGTCGACTAACGGCATTTTTAAGGCAATATTGCACAAACTCGCACACAAACACGGTCGGAAATATCGATCGTGTGTGTTTGCTTTTTTCTTCCGACTAGCTTTTAGAAAAGCGGCCAAAAGATGAGGATAAGTGGAAGTGAAACGACGATAAGAATAATTTCAAGTGGCAATCCAACTCGTATTAAGTCACCGAGACGGTAGTGTCCTTTGTCCATGATCACGCTATTAGATTCATTGCCCACTGGTGTAAGGAATGCACTTGATGCTCCGATCGCAACGGCTATAAGAAACGGATCAATAGATGCGCCAACGCCTTGTGCAAACACGATCGCGACCGGCGCCATGACAACTGCCGCTGCGGTCGTATTCATAAAGTCTGAAAATATCATCGAAAAAATGAGAACAATCGCAAGTAATATGACCGGTGTTATATCACCAAAGAGTCCGACCAGTGACAGTGCTGAAGAGGCAATAATGTCGGCAGCGCCGGTTTCGGTTAGTGCAGCCCCGAGCGCGAGCATGCCGGCCAAAAGGACGATAACCGACCAGTCAATACTGTCGTAGGCTTGCCGAAGTGAAATCAGGTTGAAGCTGATCAAGAGCACAGCGGCTGACAAGAATATCAAGACCAGCGGAAGGTCGGAAATGGTGGCGGTGACGATAGCATATACAATAATGAATAGTGTTGCAACGATGGTACGGGTTCGACCCAGTGTCAGCTCGCGTTCGGCGAGCGGGAGAAGCCCGAGTGTGGTGATCGTACCGTGAATCGAGTCGGCACGACCTTGTAGTAAAAGAATGTCGCCTGCCTGCAATGGGGTCGAGGACAGGGGTCGTTTCGGAAGTGCGCGCTCTCGTGCGAGTCCGATAAAATTCGTACCAAACCGCTTTGCAAGACCGATCGCATCCCATGCCATGCCAACAATTGAGCTGTAGGGCGTCACCACCGCTTCAAGAGACACATATTCTTCAGACGTTGTAATGTGTTGTTCGAGAGCGCGAATGCCATAGAGTGATAATTTGCGAGACTCGACAAATTCAGTGAGTGCCGTGGCGGTTCCACGTAACACCAAGATATCGGAGTTTTGCAAACGCATACTATCTCGTGTCGTATCAAGTACGCGACCGTCGCGCATAATGGCAAGAAGTATAACGCCTTGGTTTGGCATTGTTGCGAGTTCGGCGATTGAAGAGTCGAGTACGGTGGAGCGGTCCGTTACTTCGGCCTCGGTCGTATAGGTCGTGTCGTGGACACCGCCATTGTGTTCTGTATCACCTGCGGGTAGTAACCGCCACGCGATCGTGGTGATGAACAGAAGGCCTGCGACGACGATACCACCGCCGACCCATATAAAATCAAAGAACGCAAACGGCACCCCGGTCGCTTCTTCACGGAATGTTGAGATAATGATGTTGCGTGGCGAGCCGATAAGTGTCAAAAAACCTCCCAGATGCGAGGCAAAGGCGAGCGGAAGAAGGTAGAGCGTTGCCGGAGTGTTGTTTCTCTTGGCGAGATGGAGTGCAATGGGAATGACAATTGCGAGTGCTCCGATGTTATTGACGAATGCGGATAGGATCGTGACGCCGAGGACAAGTGCGGCAAGTGTGGCGATCGGTCGATCCGAAAGGAATTCAAGTCTGCGCACGATCACGTCAATAATACCGGATAGTACCAACGCGCGCCCCATGATATACATGCTGGCGACAATGATAATGACCGGATTGCCGAAAAAACCGAGCGCCTCCTCTAGTGGAAGTATTTGAAAGAAGATGATCGCCACCAGGACAATAAGCGCGACCACGTCATACCGCTTGGTCTGCCGAAGTGACAAGATGACTGAGAGCGCTAAGATGCCGAGCGTGAGTGCTTGTGGTGTGAGCAAAAAAGAAAGACCAGACATGTCACCCTCTATCGTATCGCTCAATTGAGTCGCACGCCAGAGGTTGAACATGCACAGTTCACTTGTTGCGTCTCCCCGACACTATTCGCTCATTCGGTATGAGCTCTGGTATACTAGTGCAGTCGGATTTTTGTATGAAATGTTTTCTCTATAGTCTGGTCGGTATTCTCGCGCTCGGCGGAGTGTCGTATTTTTTGTTTTTTAGCGAGCCGGCTGAGATGGCGCGAGGTGTCGATTCATTTGAAGTATGTGTAGAAGCGGGATATTTCGTGATCGACACATTCCCTCGCCAGTGCCAAACACCCGAAGGGGATGTCTTCTTTGAGGACGAGCCCGTCGGCGTGCATGGGGAAATGCGACAGGCAATACCCGAGTGATCGCCTCGCGCACGCTTCAATTTCCGGCGACCTCATTGAAAAGCTCGACCAAGATAGGGTGGGTTATACAGGGACGCGCTCGCTCGAAGAATTCCGATAGATTGACCTCGGGGTAGTTTTTCATATATTCCTGTGCTTGAATGACCGCTTCGAGCGTATCGAGCTGATAGACGAATTGCGCTTCCGGTGTGGCGCGCGCTTCGTACTCTTCCCGCAGTGCGAGCAAACGAGGGTGCTCCTCGGAAAGTAGCGCAGTCAGCGCCACGCGCTCGCGCTTACTCTTGTCTTCCGGACTCACGCCATCGTGCGGGGTGATGTCGCCGATCACAGACTCGGCAAGATCATGCACGAGCGCAAGCGCCAAGCACTTCTCAACATTTAGCCCCGCCTTAGGCGCAAGCAGAAGCGCCATTGATGCAACACGAAACACATGATCGGCAACACTCTCGCTTTCCGGTACACCGTGTAAAGCCCAGCCCGCACGCTCGACTCGCTTGAGCGCACCGAATTGGTGGATAAAGGTGAGTTGAAATGATTGAGTGTTTGTCATGCACGAGTATCAAAATGAGAACAATAATTCTAAAACATAAAAAAAGAAAAGAATCAATCCTACGACCGATACTTTTACGTACTCAGGTATTTTATCTCTGCCAAGGTCTTGTATCTCACCCGAGTCCATTAGTTGTCTTAGTTGCTTATATCTCTTCTCTTCAAATAAAAAATTGATTTGAGAAGCATCAGAGAACGTTATTGTCATTGTTGATTTGTCGTGGGTAAGTGATGAGATCTGATTAACTTTCGCTAGTGGTTCTCGCTGTGCATCGAGGATTGTGTTGGTCCCCAAGTCGACTACAAACACCTCACGTCCGACGTACTTTTCGTTGTTGTGGAAGTACCACGCCGCGTAAAAACATGTAAGTCCAATTATAAATGTTATCAAGGAGACGTGAGTACCCGCTGTTGCAACAAGGAAGGTTGACATCAGCAAATAGAAACCCGCTATCCCTAGGAGAATGCTCAAACCCAAATACTTTTTGGAGATCGAGGGTCTGCTACTACCGTATAATGTGATTTCTGTCATTACTCTATAGAACATTGTTATCAATTCAATTCCGGCACCGATGAGACAAGTGGCATGGTGTTGTCGGCGGGGATCTTTTCTGGATTGCAGTGGTAGAGATAAGTTTCATAGTTTTTGAGTTGCTCATTGACCACGGTGTAATGGGTGTGCGAGAGTCCGTTAAGATGGTGTGCATCATGAAAAACGCGGATGTTTGATTCGGTGCGGTCCTTCAGAAAATCGACCGCCGTTTCGATGCGTCCAATATCGCCCGAGTAGTAGATCAGCTCATCATCCTCGGAAAAGTAGTAGGCATAGTTCAGCATATCGGGCACATGCTGTCCGGTCGTGTCGAGCGCGCTAATGGTAGGTACGTTATTGATTGGGATAAAGTTGTCACGCTCTCGATCAAAGCGTTGCAGGTCAAGCAGTTGTGCGATCGTCTCAGTAAACACATCGCTTGGCGAAAGTATGGGCGTTGCAAGCCCCATGATACTGCGTTGGCACAGCACCTGAAACAGCGAGCCGACATGGTCGCCATGCAAATGGGTAAGCACCACGTAGTCGATCTTATCGATCAGCTCATGCTTCATCAGTTGCGGAAACGCCGATGGTCCGCAATCGACCAGGAACAATGTGTCTTTCGTCTGCACCGTCACCGCGCTCGTGCCGTATTGCCAGTCGAACGCCCCGCCGGTCCCGAGGAATTTGATGTTCATAACGAGAGTGTAGCATGGCATTGCCTTGTGATATAGAGTGCTTTACAAAAGTATATACGTTGTATATACTTTTTGTATGAAAACAAGAGTTAAGAAATGGGGGAATAGCTTGGGTGTGCGATTGCCGAAAAGCATTGCCGAGCAACAGTCGCTGACCGAGGGTACGGGTGTCACGGTTGCGGTGAAAAACAATGTCATTGTGATCGAGGCGATCGCAGACGAACAAACGCTTGATACGTTGCTTAACGATATGTCGCTCGATAGTGTGCATACGGAGACTGAATGGTTTGAACCACGCGGAAATGAGGTATGGTAAAGAAAGGATACATTCCAGAGGTCGGCGATATCATGTGGATCGATCTCAATCCGACACGCGGGCGTGAGCAAGCGAAGGTGCGCCCGGCGCTGGTGATCTCACCATATGCGTATAACCAAAAAACGAGCCTTGTGCTGGCGTGCCCCATTACATCGGTCGTAAAAGGGTATCCGTTCGAGGTCTCGCTTGGCACGAAGTCGAAGCGTTCAAAAGTCTCAGGTGTGGTACTTGCCGATCATGTGCGCTCGCTCGACTGGAGGGCACGGAATGTGACATTTATCACCAAAGCAAAAGCAGGGGTTATTGCTGAAGTGCGCCTCAAGCTCGGATTGTTGCTTGGGATGAAATAAAGTCGCAATCGATCAAAAACAGGTTGTCTTTTGTTTGCACCGCTACCACGCTCGTGCTGAGAAACTTGATCTCCATAGGGGGTATAGCAAGAGAACAAACGAAAGCAGCCCACAAAACGAGTCCGTGGGACTTACGCTTTCGTGGGCTAGGCACTACTCCGATGCAACAAGTTGGAGAAGCGTGGCAAGTCCTGCAAGCAAGGTGAGTTGCTGGGGCGCGTCGTCGAGGTTGTGGGATCCAAGCTCTACCATACGGCAACCCTCCCCGGTCATTTGGTCCGGGTACACACTGAGGTCGCATGCATTGCCGAAGCAGATAAGGGTGAAACACCCGCTGGGCTGAATCCATCCACTGATATCACTACTCCGCTTCTTTTCCCCCACAGAGCTTATTGCATGCCAGGTTGTGCGCATGGCATCGAGTACTTCCGGATGCATGGGTGTTGCAGGAAACAATCCGCGTTTCTCGATCTTATCGCGCGCATAGATCTCAAGCCAGCGTATGAATGACTCCGCAAGGTATCCGCCTACCGAGTGCCCGTGCAGATCGTGTTCGGCAACGGTATTCAGACGCACTATTTGCTGGCGGTTGCTTGGCCTCCTGTTCTCAAATGGAGATCCAAGTGCGCACGACAACAGGTGGATTGTTAGGGCGCACTGATATGCTCGCGTACCGGGGCCAAGCCGCAAACGCAGCTGGACGATCTTATCTTCGAGCGTCATATAGCCGCATCGCCCATAGCCAAACTCAGCGTTATCAATAAGATCGGGTACGGGTAAAGAAAACGCTGTGCCCTTGCGACCAATATACTCCTTGGCGTAAGATTCGTGCTTTTTTGCAAGGTGTTCTAAACGTTCCCGCAACTCAGTCAGATACTTTCTGTTGGTGCTGAAAACGATTTCAGGCGCAGTTGCCGGACGTCGTTTTGGCATTACGAACGATAGGTCGTATACGTGTGTTTCGAGCATGTCCGTGTCTCCAAACAGGTTTCTGAGAACACTATGCGCAATTCTCATTGCGAAAGTAAGTCGTAGCAATTGGAGGCTCTGGAATTTCCTAGGGCGTATTGCAAAAAGTGATATACTACAAGCATGAAAAGCATTGACGAGACCAGCAAAGAGAGAGCCAAAAAGCTTTTTGGCAGTGAGGAGATCGAGCGGTTTGAAGTTGGCACCACCAAGGGCTTGCGGCAAATTCACGAATATCTCTTTGGCGGGTTGTATGATTTTGCCGGCAACATTAGAACCAAAGATATCAGTAAAGGCGGCTTTCGATTTGCCTCTCATTTGTACCTGGAAGACGCTTTGGCAACAATAGATGCTCTGCCGGAAGACACGTTTGAACAGATTATTGCAAAGTATGTCGAAATGAATGTCGCCCATCCGTTCATGGAAGGCAACGGCAGGAGTATGCGGATATGGCTCGACTTGCTGTTGAAAAAGAACCTTAAACAGTGTGTCGACTGGGCGGCGATAGACAAGATGGACTATTTGAATGCGATGCAAAGAAGTCCGGTGAATGATCTTGAGATTCGCGAGCTGTTGCGTGGTGCGTTGACCGACAAGATCGATGATCGCGAGGTCTTTATGAAAGGCATAGATCAGTCGTACTATTATGAGGAGGAGGATCTGTATAAGTAGA
>PWVU01000023.1 GCA_003561715.1 Candidatus Kaiserbacteria bacterium
ATTAGGGGTGTATTAGTAACGTACTAGTATGAAAAAAGTATTGGGAGGATTGGGGATGATCGCGCTTGCCGCGGGGCTCATTGTGGGTGGCACCGGCGCATTCTTCAGCGACCGCGAGACATCGGTCGGTAACGTCTTTGCCGCGGGGGCATTCGATCTCTTGATCGACAACGAAAGTTATTACAACGGCAACAAGTGTGCTGACGTGAGCGGTGAGGGGGAAGAGCCGGTATGGGAGTGGATCGGCGAATCACCGTATCCGGTCCCCGGCACACCCTGCACCACCAGCTGGTACCTCGACAATCTCGGTGAAGGGCGGCTCTTCTTCGACTTCGACGATGTAAAGCCGGGAGACGAGGGTGAAGACACGATCTCCATCCATATTCAAAACGACGCATGGGCGTGTATGGACATGACCCTCACCAGCAACGATGATGCATCATCGACCGAGCCGGAGCTAGCGACGGGTGACGACCCGAACGACCCGAACGATAGCTGGGACGGCGAGCTCGCGCAGAATCTCCAGTTTGTCTGGTGGGCGGACGACGGCGACAACGTGCTCGAAGAAGGTGAGCTTATCATGACCGACGGTGTGCAATCGCTCTACAATCTTGCCCACGAGAATGGTCCATGGTCGGTCGCGCTTGCCGACTCTCAGAACAATGTATGGGGCGAGGAGCCCGGAACCCCACTGCCGGGCGGCGAGACGGTCTACATTGCCAAGGCATGGTGCTTGGGCGAACTGACGCTTGATCCGGTTGCGCAAGATGGACTTGGTAACGAAGGCAACAACGGCCCGATGGATCGCGGCACCGGCATTATCTGTGACGGCACTATGATCGGCAACGAAGTACAGACTGATGTAGCGACGCTTGATATCGCGTTCCGTGCAGTGCAGGCGCGTCATAATTCCGGCTATGTGTGTGAAGATGAGCAGCCACGTGTTGCAACACTTACGGTCAACAAGGTGGTAGTCAACACACACGGCGGGAATAATGTGATCGATGACTTCCAGTTGTTTGTGGTGGGTAATGGGGTTACGCCGGTCACCAGTGGTGTTGCGACCGATTTTACCGCAGGTGACTACGTTGTTACCGAAACCGGCATTGCAGGCTACGTTGCGACTTTCAGTGGTGACTGTAATGCGGGAGGTCAGGTAACACTTGAACCTGGAGACAATAAGCAGTGCACCATTACCAACTCCGACCTTCCCGCGGCAGTGACGCTCTTAAAGAATGTTGTCGGTGGAAGCGCATTGCCCGCGCAGTTCACGATGTTCATCGATGGCAACGTGGTGCCTCAAAACACTTCGGTTGCAGTCACCTCCAACGAGCCACATACCATCAACGAATCACAGGTCGCAGGGTACCAATTCACCTCTATCACCGGCGCGGGATGCCCGTCGGATCTGCTTGAACCGTTTGTGCTTGAGGAGGGACAGTCGATCACTTGTACAATTACGAATACCCATACGCCCGAAGGAGGTGGGGGTCCGATAAATGATTAGGTGATTAGTGGCGCGGCGTAACCGCGCCACTTGGATTGCTGAGATATAAACAAAAGCACTGCATGAGAACGCGACACGAGGCATAACGACACATCTGGCTATGCGCACATTTCTCAACATCATTGCGAGCACACTCTACTACGGCTTTGTAGCGCTTTTGATAGCCGTGGGTGGTGCGATGCTTGCGATGCAAACGCCTGTCTTGGGCGGTACGGAGATAAAGATCGTGCGCAGCGGCTCGATGGAGCCTGCCATTATGACCGGCGGGCTTGTGGTCGTGCGCCCGGCGGATGTGTATGCCGTGGGGGATGTCATCACCTTTGGCAAAGACACCGCGACGCAGGTGCCGACAACGCACCGCATTATAGAGAAGCGGGGCGAAGGCGCGCGCACTACCTACATCACGCAAGGTGATGCGAACAATGCGCCTGACGGTGCGCCGATCGCACACCGCGACATTATCGGCGCGGTCGCCTTTACGATGCCGTATGCGGGCTACATTCTCGACTTTGCGCGGCAGCCGCTCGGCTTCATCTTGCTCATCGCTATTCCTGCGGCGGCGGTCATACTCGACGAGTTGTGGACGATATTCCGTGAATTGGCAAAACGACGCAAGGGTGCCGGCGCGCGTATTGAGGACGAGGAGGAATCCGACGATGAGCGTGCGGAAGAGGATGAATCATACGACGAAGACGAGCATGGTGAGGCGGTGAGTCGCGGTGATGGCAGGCCATATCATACGACTCCTCAGCCGGTGCACGCTTCGGCACTCTCTCCGAATACTCGCTCTGCTTCGTCTGCTGCGCCGGGGCTTGTGGCATCGTCTGCCGAACACGCTCCCCCCACGCGCGGGCGTGTATCGTCTCCGTATGTGACGGTCATTCCGCCTCGAACACACGCGCAACCGCAACGAGCCACTACTCAGAGGGCGCATCCGGACGTCTCGTTCGACGGGATAATCAATCTTCGCTATGCACGACGATAACAAACACACCGTCATACTGAAGCATCGCCCGCGCAAACTCGCCGAGGGGGAGTATGTGCTCCCGCTCAACCGTGATCACCGCGCGACGACGGTTTCGCCACATTTGCTCGAGATCAAACGACGCGAGCTGAAGAATATCTTGCCGCTTGAGCGAAAACCGGTGCCGGATGATGCGCTAGTGCTGCGACGTGCACTCGCGGTCGAGGATGAAAGCGATGACGAAACGATTGAAGACGACACGGGAGGCGCGCGCGGGATTCGTAAGCTTGCAGTGCATCTTGCGTTGCTTGTTGCGGCGGGCTTGGGTGCGTTTGTGGGCTTGCCGCATATTGGCGGGACGTTCTCCTACTTTAATGACATTGAAAAAAGCAGTGGCTACTTCGAAGCGGGGTGGCTCGGCTTTGAGCTTTCGTATAATGCGGACAAGTGTGAGTACATAGAAGCAGGCGGGACCGCATGGATCTCGGCAACGATCAACCCGAAGCCGGGAAGTAATCTCTTGGTGCACGACGGTCGCGCCGAGCACGTCGGTGGCAGCCATCTTTTCTGCTCGCTCTTAGAGCTTGAGGCGAAAAAAGACGGCGTGATAGTGTATGACGGATACTTGCTGGACTTTGATCCCGGTGAGTCTGAGCAGAGTGGCGCGTGGCTCTTTACAATATCGTTCCCGTGGGCGTGGGGCGACGCGGTACCGGATGGCGCGGAGTGCCACGCTGACCTTATCTTTACCGCCTACGCGGTACGCCATACACTCTTCCAGCTCGGCGGCTTTACCGATACGGCAACCATTCCGATTCGTCTCACAAAAGGGGTTTGCAAAGATGACAACGGCGAGCCATGTCTCCCATGCCCAGGATGTGTCGGCGACGTGACCGTCATTATCGAAAACAACAACGACGCTGATATTGAAAACAACGTCGACTCAAGCACCAACACCGGCGGCAATAGCGCTAGTGGTGGCGCTGGCGGAGATGGTGGTAGTAGTGGCAACTCAGGCTCTGGCGCGGGCGATGGAGGCGACGGGGGCTCGGGAGGAACCGGCGGAACTTCCGGAGGCAGTGGGGGAGATGGCGCAGTAGGAGGCGACCCGCCAGGGGGCGAGGCAGGCGGTGGCGATACGGGTACCACCGGTTCAGGCGGAGATGGAGGAAATGGCGGCGACGGCGGAACCGTTCAGACGGGCAATGCCTCAAACTCAACGACAATCATCAACGAGGTCAATCATAACGAAACAAATGTCACCATCGGTGGATGCTGCGACGAGGACTGCGATTGTGAATGTGAAGAAGATTGCAATAGCGGCTCAACAACGACCGTCACCAACAACTCAAGCACCACCGTTACGAGCTCAAGCTCAACTGGCGGCTCCTCAAGCACGACCTCATCCTCAAGCACCAGCGGGGGAGCATCTATGCCATCTATGCCAAGCGCGCAAGATTTAATGAATCAAATCAAAGATCAGACCAATGCAATGCTTGGCGGTACCATTTAGCCCAAATTCGCAAGCTCGCTAGAGTTTGACAATAGCTACATATATTGTATAATTCTACTTAGAAATTGCGTCATCCGACGCACCCGTACTCCGGGGTGAAAGGGGTGGAGAAATGCGGTGAGCAAATCTGGTCTCAGTCCAACGGGCCTGGCAATTGGAGCGCTCGCAAGTCTGGGCTTCGTCATCGTCTACTTTTCTCCTCCAATCTTTGATGTGAGAGATGTGGCGCCGAAACAGGAAGACCAGGTCCAAGAGCTTCGAGATGAAGTGGCCTATCTGCGCGAAGAAGTCGACCGGCTTGGCAGTCAGTTTACCCATCTTGACGCCGAGTATCATCGGCTACGAGAGATCGTCGAACCCGTCTCGTCGTGCTACGACGACAGTGTCGGGCAAGCGGCGCGCGAAGTCTATCACGAGCGTTTCGAGGTACGGCAGTACTTCGAGCTGTTCGATCAGGACGCGGACGAGGAAGAGCGCGCTTGGCGGGCGGTGAACGAGTACTGCTACCCATCGGGTGAGCTGGGCGAGGAATCTCAGAGCTACTTGGTCTTTCTTGCCAAGTTCGACTGGCTCGATGAGGCGAGCCAAGACCAGAACATCTACCCGGCGGCGCTCTTTGCCGCTCTGATCTATCACCACTCCGAGGAGAACTAAACAACACGCCGCCGAGAGCACTCGCTCCGGCGGCGTCAATCATTTACATACTTACCTTACTGGTCAGCCCCTGTAACATGGCTTCCGCTCATCGAAAGCTTCATTTCGCCATCGGCACGGACTTCTTCAAATTCGTGGTCGCCGGGGTGGATTGCGTGCTCAACGCGCATGGCGCCTGCCATACCGATCATAATGGCGTTGTCGGTTGCGATCTTAGGGTCGGAGAATGAAAGCGAGACGTCAGGGAATTGCTCTTGCATAAGAAGGGTGAAATCTTCGCGCAAGCGTTTGTTTGCTGATACGCCACCGCCAACAACGAGTGTTTTTGCATCACTATTCTGGAGCGCACGTTTTACTTTGCCAACCAACACATCCCGCACTGCTTCTTCAAATGAAAGCGCAACTTGCTTTTTCACCTCATCGGTCAAGTCGCCATTCTCGGTCTTCCATTTCTTAAGCGCGTACATTACCGAAGTTTTGAGGCCTGAAAATGAAAAATCAAGATCATCATTTGTAAGCATTGGTCTTGGGAACTCAAACGGTGAATCAAGATCCTCAGAACGCGCCTCTTCCGCCAATCGCGCAATATGGACACCGCCCGGATACGGCAGATCAAGC
>PWVU01000088.1 GCA_003561715.1 Candidatus Kaiserbacteria bacterium
CCGTATCGTATGTCGGCGTTCTTTCGTCTTCAAAATGCCGCAGGAGTTGCACTACTTTTAAACCGAGTGCGACAGTGTGTTTGCATACGTCGTCGTAGGGGCACGAACAATCTGTGTTGGAAATTGTGTCATTTGAAAGATCGATGCAAATCATTGCTTCGTATTCATCACTTCCTTCTATTAGTCCATACGCTGTCATTTCGCGAACGCGGGTGCTCACTATATACCACTCAAGCACCGCGTCCGCATACAGGTACGCTTCACCGCGTTGATAGATCGCTGGCAATGCCAGCGCCCGCACCCCGCGTTCGATCCTGTCGGCGCGCGTCTCTTTGTGGTATTGCTGATATGTTCGTTTCCAACTCATGTGCGTATGCTATGTACTCCGTGCTTCGAAGTGGGTATTAGGGCTTTCATCACACTAGGTGCGTTGCGCTCAATCTCGCCACCAGGTCATTAAACAGCACTCGAAAGTCTCGTGCAAACATCCGGATATGAGCATCAAATGCATAGTTGGATGTGCATTTTTCATCGCGTATTGCCTTGATGATCACCTGGCGCTGATATGCGCCGTATGTAGTGCGCTCAAGTATATGCGCGGCTGTTCTGGTATGCTGGTGGTGTGATCAATTACGAGGTACCGTTTTTCGCCAACACGGCGGACAATACACGCTGTTTTCAAGCGTGTCTGAAAATGGTGCTCGCCTATTTTGAACCTCACGAGGAATACAGCTGGGATCGGCTTGATACCATCTCGGGGAAAGTGGGTGATCGGTGGACCTGGCCGATGGCGAGTATGTTATGGCTTGATGATCGGGGATATAAAGTGACCGACTACACGCTGTTTGATTTTGAGAGATTTGGAGAAGAAGGTGGAGCGTACCTGATCGAATGGTATGGTGAGGAGATGGGGCGGGCACAGATCGCGCACGGTAACATTCCCGGAGAAATGCGATATGCGAAAGAATATGTGCGGCGGGCGACCATACACAAGACTCTGCCGACGACGAAAGACGTACGAGCTGAGCTTGCGCGAGGCGCTTTGGTCATGTGCGGACTTAATGCATATGCGCTCGATGATGAGGTCGGGTATGAAGGTCACGCGATATTGGTAAAAGGTTTTGATGCGCATACGTTGCTATTGCATGACCCGGGTTCGCCCCCGCACGCAAACAGAGTCGTGGACGACGCTCGGTTTGAGCGTGCGTGGGGATATCCCACCGCTTCCGCACAATTCATGCTGGTAATACAAAAATGATTAAAACGTATCACCTCGACACTCCTTACGCCATACGCTACCATGAAGTGCATGTTCAAATATGTCGTGGTTGCGGTTGTGGTATGTACGGTCGGTGCGATAGCGCTGTTGTTTGTGTTCTCGGGTATAACGCTGGATCAGCCATCAGGTCAGTCGTCGGTCATGAGTGGAGATACTGTGCAGGGTGCGGGTGAGTCGGTGCGTCGTTCCGCATTTCCCATCCCGCACGGCGAGTGTACCGCCGAAGGGCAGACCGAGCAGGGTGCATCGTATGTCGCAACTCTGTATTTCGATCAAGAAGCCGAGCGACCTCGCGCGCGGTTTGAAATGGCGCTTCAGGCAGATCAGGCACAAAGGGTCGGTCGCACGGTGGTGCTCGATCCACAATGGCGCGTGTATGCATTTGATGATGGAGTTGATGGTGTGCGTACCGATGATGTACGGGGTTTGTATGAGAATGGCGAAACCCTTATAGCCGCGCTGCAACACGGCTACCACCTGATGTGGGGAGGCGATCTCCCATCTAATTGGTCGTGTGAGACATGGAGCGTAGATGAGACGGCGTTTGAAGTACCCGATATCGGTATTATTGCAGAGTAGTTTCCAAGCGGCAGAACCTTAAGGTCTGTGTGACCTGGTTGATACGATCGCGTTCCCGCATTCAGTGCTGTGCGGCGTCTTTCGCGTTGGCGGGCTCTTCGGTGAGAGGTAACCGCAGGGTAAATGTAGTGCCTTGTTTTACTACGCTCGTGAAGGTAATGTCGCCGCCATGATCACGCACAATACGTCGTGCAAGGTAGAGACCGAGTCCTGTACCGGTGCGCTGGGCGCGCGCATTCTCGGCGCGAAAAAATTTGGTGAATATTTTTTTCTGTTCTTCAGGTGGAATGCCGATACCGTGGTCGGTAATGCTCATGACAACCATGCGGTCTCGAATGACCGCTTGTACATTGACCCGAGAATGTTCTTCAGAATATTTGATCGCGTTGCTGATAAGGTTGCTGATGACCCAACGTATTTTTTCCTTATCGGCATGCACCAGAAATACATCGGAAAAAGTGGTGGTACGGACGGTCACGTTGCGATGCTGGGCGGTACTGCGCAACGCAGTCGTCACTTCTTCCAAAAGCTTGCCAAGATCAAATGACGCTTTGGTATAGCGCATGCGCTGTTCCTCCAGATGTGCCAATTGAAGCAGTTCTTTGATCAGTGAGTTCATGTCAAAGGACTGCGCCGTGATCGCCGCGATATACTCATGAATATTTTTGGTAAGGCATGATGGCGAAAGGGCGTGTTCCAGTGATTCAGTCGTCCAGGTTATGGCGGTGAGCGGATCTTGAAGCTGGTGTGCGGCAAGCGAGACGAATTCTGTTTTGGCGCGACTCAGCTCTTTGAGGCGCACGTTATTGGCGGCAAGGGTTGCGTTCGCTTCAGTGAGTTCCGCGGTGCGTGCGGCGATGCGCTCTTCGAGTACTGCGTTGATCTCGCGCAGTTCGCGGGTGCGCTGAAGCACGCGTTCCTCAAGTTCGCTTCGGGTAAAGTCGCGTATTTTTTCTTTTTCCAGATAGCCGTCTGGAATGACATCAAGGAGCGGACGATAATGCGTGTACTCAAGATCGCCATCCAACTGCTTGGTAAAGATATCGAGAAGAAGACGTTCGGTGTAGTCACTCCCAAAACTTTCCGCAAGGAGGTCAATAAGTGCGGTAAGCGCTCGGCGCGCAACGCGTGGGTCTTCGGTGCGTATGCGCGGTGCGGTAAGATCGTTCAGATCAAGCTCTTCTGCGTGTATGTGTTGCCGTAGTGCCTGTCGCGTAAGTACTTCACCCAGTGTTTCCGAAACACGGGTGATGAGTGTTTGGATGTACGCCGTGCGCACGCTGAACGTGGTGCCGAGCGGCGGGCTCTTGTGGATTTTGCCAGTCCTTGTCATGGTCAGACGCGTTGCATAATTCTATATGGCAACGCTATGTATAGTAGCGCACGGCGATACGATAGAACGAATAGGCGGCACCGATGAAGAAGAACATGCCGATCGTTGTCAGTAGGCTTTGCAGTTCGCGCACCAGCTCGGCGGAAAGCAGAAAAGGCGTAGCGCCAACTTTTGAGAATGCAACCGTTAAAAACAGAGAGCCCACTACAAAAATGACCCCGAAGAGCACAAGATCAAGCGTCTTGCCGATCGCTCCCTCAGAGAAGGTCTTGCGCGCGCCGAGCACAAAGATGATGGCAATAATGCCGATCAAAATACCCACCACCTCGGTGAAAAGAAAGAATATATCCCACCATGAGGTCGATTCAATACCCAGTTCGTATGGTTGCATCATAGTGTTTTTAGTGAACAACGGATTCTCTTTGCTGTGCGCACTACCGCTTTAGCAGTTGTATCATAGACACGTGTTGCGCACCATGTTCTTTTCCACTCCAGTGCTATTGAAACCTCTGTGGTACACTGTACAAGATTATTCATGTACCAGATTAGTTCATATGTCCTACGCTCCCACGCCGCTCGATGAACAAGTAATTACCACGATCCGCATGCTGGCGGTTGATGCGGTCGAGAAAGCCAAGTCGGGCCATCCGGGCTTACCACTCGGTGCCGCACCCATGGCGTACGCCTTGTGGCGACATTTCTATACCCATGATCCCGGCGACCCGCAGTGGCTTAATCGCGATCGGTTCATACTTTCGGCGGGCCATGGCTCCATGTTGCAGTACGCCCTCCTGCACCTCTCGGGTTACGAGGTCTCGCTTGATGATCTGAAGCAGTTTCGGCAGTATGGCAGTATCACTCCCGGGCATCCCGAGGTGGGGCATACGCCCGGCGTGGAGACCACGACTGGTCCCTTGGGGCAGGGTTTTGCGACGGGTGTGGGTATGGCGATGGCAGAGCGCTTTTTGGGGCAGGTATACAATACACCGGACCATACGGTCATCGACTATCGCACCTACGGCATTGTTTCGGACGGTGACTTGATGGAAGGCGTGGCGAGTGAGGCGGCATCGATTGCGGGCAACCTCAAGCTTGGCAAACTCATATATTTGTACGATAGCAACCGCATCACGATCGAAGGTTCGACCGATCTTGCATTCACTGAAGATGTGGGGAAGCGTTTTGAGGCGTACGGGTGGCATGTGCTCAATGTGACAGATGGGAATAATGTGGAAGAAGTCGCGCATGCGATCGCCAATGCAAAAGAGGAAACAGAGCGTCCTTCGCTTATCATTGTCCACACGCATATTGGTTACGGCAGTCCCAAGCAAGATTCCGAGTCGGTGCACGGCTCACCCTTGGGTGAAGAAGCGCGGAAAGCAACGCGTGCATTTTACCAGTGGCCCGAGGAAGAGTTCCGTGTGCCGGACGAGGTGTATGCGCATATGCGTGACGGACAAGCACGAGGCGCTGAGGCGCGATCGGTGTGGCGGGAGCGATTTGCCGGGTATGAAGCGGCGCATCCCGACAAGGCACACGAACTCCAATTGCTTGCGCGCGGGGAGTTGCCCGAGGGATGGGATAAGGATCTGCCGGTCTTTACATCTGAAGTAGGTACGATGGCTACGCGAAGCGCCTCGGAGAATGTAATGCAGATACTGGCACAAAATATCCCTACCTTTATGGGTGGCTCGGCAGATCTCGGCTCATCGAACAAGACCATACTCAAAGACAAAGGTGCCTGGACAGGTCTCTCTCAAGAAGAGGCGGGATACAATCAGCATTACGGTGTGCGGGAGCATGGTATGGCGGCGATCACCAACGGACTTGCCTTGAGTCGTGCGATCATTCCGTACGCGGCAACATTCTTCATCTTTACCGACTATATGCGCGGTGCGATGCGGCTCTCGGCATTGATGGGCGTGCGCGCGATCTATGTGCTCACCCATGACTCGATCGGGCAAGGCGAAGACGGCGCGACGCACCAACCAATCGAACACTTGGCGAGTTTTCGCGCAATGCCGAATATCCACGTAATCCGTCCGGCGGATGCAAACGAGA
>PWVU01000042.1 GCA_003561715.1 Candidatus Kaiserbacteria bacterium
AACGCAAGCAAGTGTGGGGACATCCGCTTTCTGCTTCAAGTTGTGCGAATGCACTCTGATCAACTCGCGTACGATCTCGGGCTTATCAAAAGCGATACGTCATTTGAGGCCACACGTGCACAAGCACACATCAGCGAACGTGTGCGGGAGTATGTTGATGATGAAGATTTTTCTCAGCTTATTCGCAATTAACCTAGTCGGAGCTTATTGACGAAAAGTAACCAACCAATGCTATAATCAAACATATACTATGTGTTGCAATTTATGGACGAACTGCAGCGACAAAAAACCAATCGTGTATTCCCCGAGCTACACCAAGTGAGCTCACTCTCGAAATATTTTGCGATACTTCTCTTTATTGCACTTCCGTTCGTCGGCGGATGGATTGGATACCAGTATGCGCCTTTTAAAATTATTGAGATCGAACTTGAACAAAGCATACGTACGCCAAGTGAACAAAATCAAGCTCTTGAATCATTCCAGTCGGTAGGTACATCTTCATCAATGCACATTACGACGTATGAAAGTAAGGAGCTAGGCATTGCATTTGAGTATCCCTCGTCGTGGGGCGGAATCTACATTATACAAAGTCAAGGTACGTGTTCCGACGATTATACTGCGGATGATTGTCGTATTCACACTCTGGCGATTGGTGATGCACGACATCATGATATTGTGCTCGCCACAATGACAACAGGATATCACCTTCATCCCGTATCTAGGGGTGGCTTTTGGGGAGACTTTTCAGGATCAATCAACGAACACTATGCTCAGGAGTGTGTAAACAATTCAGCGTGTGAGATTATGAACAGTGAACACAATGTTTTATTCGCCCGATATTATCATCCCGTTCCTGAGATGGGTGATTCCAAGACCAGTTTCGAATATAGGACATACCGACCAAACCATCAATATTTTGGCTACATCATATCTCCAGTACGTATTCAATCTCCCCGCCTAACTGGAGAAGTTATTGATGGCATTGAGAAAACGTTTGAAGAAACAATCGTGCGCTCATTTCGATTCATCGAGTAGAAGCATGGCTGAGCTTTGACATAGTGAATTAAGTTGACCTCTCGAGCATGTTCTGAAGACCCAAATGAACTACCTCGTAGCAAGCTGACGAGATTCAAGTCGAAGGATAGCTTCATATTTGATTAAAGCGAGCTTCGGGGTATTAGACCCTAAGAGAAAATAAGGAGTTAAGAAACGAAGGGATGGAACTTCGAAAGTGAGTGAACATCAGAGACGTTATCCTGCACATAAAGCGAATTTGCGTGACGTGGCAGGCGCATACATATAGGTGAAATTTTCGAACATGCTCTAACCCCGCTCAGGAACCAACACCAAAATGTCCATGGTGTCTGAGAGCAGTGCGCGGATGCGCTCGTGATGCGGTCGGGTCGCCAGGAAACGGTACCACGGCTGAGGTATCTCAGCCTCGCCGCCGAGCCTCTGCCGCGCCACTATGGTGCGCTCAAGCGGAATAAAGCCAAGGAGCATCAGGCGGTCGCGGTACGTGACCGCCACCGACTCATCATCGGCGCGCATCTCCACTATGCGCTCATCGCTCAAGCTACGCTCAAGCGCAAGATCGGCAATGTCTTCGTGTCTGCCGCTTTCGGGATGCGCCGCGCGATACGCTCGCCATGCACTACGCTCTTCCTCGCTCCATGCGCGCACCTCCTCACCACGCACCCGCACCGCGGCAATGCGCCGCGCCTCGGGGTCGCCGGCGTCCACATCCTCATCAAGCGCAACACACAGACCGCGCCCCCACGCAAACCCGCGACCGTCCTCGGCCTCGGCACGTCCCCAACAATAGAGATCGTCTCCCGCACGCACTCGTGTCCCGTCAACCTCTTCATCATCATCGCCATCATCCGAGACCACTACCGTCCTACCGCGTACTGTAAGCTCGGGCCAGCCGTCACCATCACCATCATCAAAGACATTCTTGCGGCGATTGCTTCGCGTCGAATTGTAATCTTGCGCAGGTGCAATGTCGTCGCCCTCATCTTCCACCTCATCGTCGTCACCGGATATCATTCCGGGAGCGAGCCTGCCCTGTGTTTCATTAGAGCGTGATGAGTTGTGGCTTCCTGCTTGCGCAGGAATACTGTCGCCATCGTCGTCCGGATCTCTGAAGTCCGGCACACCGTCGGCATCGGTATCGACCGGATCAATCCGAAGAGCCTCATCACGATCAAGTATCGTATCGCCATCGCTATCAGTGTCTCTGTGTTCGCTCGCTTCACGCTCTTCGCGATCATGATCTGCGTATATATCCGGACTGATGGTCGCCTCGGCAACACACTCCTCGCGCGTTGCGGCACAACTGCCGTCCGGGCACGTCACCCCGTCGCAAATATTCGTGCGGGCGTCAGCACTGCTTTCCTGCTCCGCGCGCGCCTCAACCGCGCCATCTGCCTCGACCTCAATAGCGCTTCGCGTCTCCACGCCCACACCTTGCTCAGGGCGCTCATACGCCACCAGCGCAAGTGGCACCACAAGCGCAAGTCCCATCACCGCGCCCCACATATAATAGAGAGAATAGTGTCGTGTCATATTTATAGTATTAATTACCTAATAGGTACCTCACTTGTACCACAAAAATCAAGTATGTAGAAGCAGTGATGTATAGCAAGGACTTCGTCTGGTTTATCAAAATTCCTTGAAAAGAGAACGGAGTTTTGCCATCCTACGTTTTGCATTAGGAATCTCCAATTCAATATGCGTAGTACCCGCGTGATACAGATTTCTGAAATAAAGAGATACGGAGAATATGAGCAACTTTTTAAACACTCCGATGGAAGGTATTTTGGAGATTGCAAACAGTGGGTTTAATGAAGTACTATCTGTAGTCACCGGCATCCATACAATAAGTAATGGTCGAACGTGGTATCTACTAATTTTTTCAGGTATACGCATTGGTAACAAGACCTTCGTTATTCCATTTGGGTGCCTAGCATCTGGATTAGTAGACGTTCTGAGCCGCTCTAAATAATAACGAGCCGCATCCTGTGTATCTTCAATATTCGCATCAAGAGATAGAGATTTTCCACCGATCGCGGTAGCTGCCCAACTCTTGATCTCGCATTGATATACTATCTTTTTCTGATGATTGACAATCCATCTATCCAGCCACTTGCCTTTTTTGAACCCCTGAACAACCTTAGTATCATGAAGTATATCAACATCTTTTCCACCACAGTAGTGCTTAAATGCAGCGGCATTTAGGTCTTCACCCAGCATACCAATAACACTGTTGATATCACCGCGTTTAGAATTCGTAGCAATGTCAAAAAATTCTACTACTGTTCGGATATTCACAATCATAAAAACGTGCGGGTAGTGGATATGGTTTTTGTCTGCATTTCAGCAGTCGTCTGCGGAAAATGGCGCCGCCGGCTTTGAGTACAATACTGGAGCCGAGAAGCACAAGCCAGCTCATAGTGTACAGTGTAGACGAAAACTTGTGCGAAGTATACGCATCTTATGCAATACACTGAAGACCAAGAGGTTCCTACACATACTCAAGTAGTAACCGACACGAGATATGAAGTTGGAATTCATTCCATGAATATGTGTCTCGTCTCACCTAAGTGGCATCCATAGCCCAACTCACTACAAACCAACCTCATCGAGTCGGTCTAGTAAGCGCATAAAGCGCGGGGTACGAGCAACAGGTCGGGCAAAGCGAGAGAAACGCCCTGCTTCAGTCACTGTTTCTGCCGCTCCTCGTGCAACCAGGCTAAACGCTAGCGCCGCGCCCTGAAACATACGAAAGACAATAAAAAAAGGAATCGCGGCGATGATATCGATCCAATTCTGTCGCACAAATACGTTAATTGAACTGCTTCTTCGATATATAAAAGCAAGATCGACTATAAAAAGGGTAATGACTCCCGTATCAAGCAAGCGCAGGTACAACGCATACGGCTCGACCAGTTCCGGATATAAAAACTCGGTCATAATAGAAGCAAAAAGAAGCACCAACGCGTAAGGCACCAGTGCATGCGTACGTTGCTCACACCACTCGTACCAACTTCGCGCAGGCTGATCTGGCTCAAGATACGGAAGCAAGCCCATCCACGTTGCCAATCGCTCGACGACCAAGATAACCACACCCATTGTTATGAAGTAGACAAACAAGGCAGGTACGGTCAATGCAACCTCAAGCATGCCATACCCCCCGAGTAAAAAGCCGAGCGCGTAAGCCACCGCAGGCGGATGCATACTATCGAGGAGCAAGAACCCTAGCGCCAGCACAAACAGCGCCACGCCCGCTTGAACAAACAACGGAGCCGGCAACAAACTTGCCGCATACCCAATAACCGCAGCGCCCATGTAGCACAAAGCTATCGCCAGAGGTTTATTTGCCCGCACCTTACTATGCATGAAGACGCTTACGGTAGTTGCGGCAAAACTGGCAATCGCAATAGCATGACCAAGACTGTCCTCAAACGCCGAAAAAACCAACAGGAGCAGACCCATCATGACTCCAACCATAACGGATAGTACGAGTATTCTGCGTATATCGAGTGTTTGTTCTGGCATACACAGCAGTATAACGCACTCATACCCCCAAACCCACAACCATCCCGAACAGTCAAAAGTGTATCAAAAGGTATATCGAAGTACGCCTTAGTGACACTTCCTTCCATTACACTTTCATCCATTTTCCGGCACCCATTCTCTCATCTTCTGTATTTCCACGTTCTCCCAGAAAAACTACTTCGCAATAGAAACTACATACCATCCTTGATACTATATTTGACTATGATCTCCTGGTTTAAAGTGTTAAAAGAACAAGGTGACACCATGGCACTTTTCAAGACCGGTGATCATACTGCCGTCTTGGTACTGGTTGATAGAATAGAGCACGAAGGTTCATTCTTTACACCTCCGGGCGAGACAAAAAAGTATCCCATTATCAAATTCGAGCGTCCGCCTGAGCTGTGTGGCATTTTGGAGCCTGTGAGCAAAAACGTGCACGAGGCGCTTTATTCGTGCTTTATCAATGCACTTATTGGTTCATGTCGCCAACACAACATACACACGATTCAGTGTGCGGGTACACACACAGCAAACGCTGCACGCTATCGAAACGATTTGGCTCATGCGCATATACATCTTGAAGATGACGCCAGCCAAGCACTTTCAGAGTGAACCACCGACGGGTCTACATCCAGATCATCATTGCAGTCACCATTGGTGAATGCTAAATCAAACAGCTCCACTGTTTGACACATATCGATCTGGGACGCGCGAACCCACTTTATGCCCAAGCTTACACTGTGGGGCATTTTTGTGGAGTAAACCTATAGTGCATCCCATCATACAAATAAGGTCAGATCTGTGCCATCTCAATAAGACCGCAGACTACCAGGGTGGGGAGTGAACTGTATTAAAACTGAAGTAGGCTGAAACACTCAAGAAGACTGTCGGAGTATGCGAGCGAGCTTCTCCTCTCCCTTGATCGGACCTACGACCGCAAGATGCAGAGCATCGGGCGCTAGGAGCTTGCGGGCGAGCCGACGGATGTCACCTGTGGTGACAGCGCGAATTTCACGAGTCAGCTCTTTGGGTGTTTTGCGCGCCAAACGCATGATCTCTTGCGCGCCGTAAAAATGCGCAAGAGAGTTTGAGGTCTCAAGCCCCAAGACCAGTCCACTTGCCGTGACGTTCTGCGCTATCTTAAGTTCTTCGGGGGTGACCTCTTCATCGCTAATGCGTGCAAGCTCCTCGACCACGACCGACACAACCTCCTGTAATCGCTTGGCGGGAATTCCCGCACTCACTGAAAAGATACCGTATTGAGCATAGGTATTGGCGGAAGCGGAGACGTAGTAACAAGCACCCATCTCTTCTCTCAATTTATGGAAGAGGCGCGAACTCATACTGCCGCCCAATATGGTCGCAAGTAAGCTCTGAGTGACCTCTTCCTTGTGCCCCACCGGAAGCCCGCGCGTACCCAAGATGAGGTGTGTTTGCTCCGACTTCTTATATCCGATCGCCACGCGCTCGTTAGTATTCGTTTTCTTGAGTGGTCGATTCTGCGGATGCACGCCAGTCGCCACCTCACCAAACAGCTCTTTCAAGAGCGCATAGGTCTCTTTCGGGTCACACGCGCCCGCAACCACCACCAACGACGAGTCGGCATGGTAGTGCGCATAGCGAAAGCGCACCAAGTCATCTCGCGTGAATGAGCGGACTGATTGCTTGGTACCAATGATCGTTTTTCCCTGCGGCGTGTCGCCAAAGAGCAAGGTATCGAACACATCATCGACCTTGTACTGTGGCATGTCCTCGAACATGTTGATCTCCTCGATCACCACGCCTTTTTCTTTTTCCATCTCGACTTCGGGGAAGATCGGATTGCGGTACAGGTCGGCAATGATATCGAGCACCTTGGGCAAGTGTCGGCTTTGCGCTTTGACATGGTAGCCGGTGATCTGGCGCCCGGTGAAGGCGTTGGTGCGCGCGCCCAATCCCTCCAGCTCGCGCATTATCGCAAGCGCACTCGGGCGCTTCTCAGTTCCCTTAAAACACATGTGCTCAAGAAAATGCGCAAGCCCGTGCTCGCTCGGCTTCTCATGCTCCGCACCCGCGGCGACCAACACCATCGCTGTCACGGCAGGAGTATCTTTCATCGGGATAATAAGCGTCCGTAAGCCGTTGGGAAGGGTTTTGAGAATTGGTTTCATAGGGGGAGTATAGCACGGTATTAATCAATAATCCTGAATATAGAATCAAGAATGCAATCAAGAATCACTTAAAAAAACAGCGGGCTCTAGCCTGGTACTTTTCTATTACATTCTAGATTTAGGATTCTGCACTCATGATTTTGCTCATGGCAGAATTCTTGATGCTTTCCTTCACAACCTCTATTTCGTTACGACAGCACCAAGTTCGGAAATCAACACCCGCCTCTGCTCCCCCGTATCCCTATCACGCACGGTGACGGTATCTTTAGTGTCGCCCTCAAGGGTTTCAAAGTCGATAGTCACGCAGTAGGGTGTGCCGATCTCGTCTTGCCTGCGGTAGCGCTTGCCGATATTGCCGTTGTCGTCAAATTCACACATCACTTCCTTTTTAAGCATATTGAATACCTCGCGCGCTTTGGCGACAAGATCAGGCTTATTCTTCAACAACGGAAAGACCGCGACTTTGATCGGTGCGAGCTTGTACGAGAAACGAAGTACTGTACGCGTCTCACCTGCTAACTCGTCTTGATCGTACGCATCAGATATAAAGGCCAAAAACATGCGGCCCAATCCGACCGATGTCTCCAAGATCCACGGAATATATTTTTCATTCGTCTCAGGATCTCGATACTGTAGGTCGGTCCCCGAAAATTCCATATGCTGTGATAAGTCGTAATCGGTACGATCGTGGATACCCTCCAATTCATCAAATCCATATGACGGGAAATTATACTCAATGTCCCACGCATCTTTTGCATAGAATACGAGATTCTCATGTTGGTGCCACTTCAAATTTTCCGGCTTGAGACCGAGTCTTATGTACCATTCCCAGCGCTCACGCTTGATTGCTTCATATGCCTCTGTGTTTTCATTCGGTCGAACAAAGTACTGCGTGTCGGCCTGTTCCATTTCTCGTGTGCGAAACAAAAAGTTACGCGGCGAAATTTCGTTACGAAACGCCTTACCAATCTGTGCCACTCCAAACGGTACTTTAGCCCTGGTAGTGTCAACGATGTTTTTGAAATTAAGATAAATGCCTTGACAGGCCTCACCTGGCAAATAAACCACCTCTTCACCGGAACCGGTAAAGTCTCCGAGGTTTGATTTCACCAGAAGATTAAAGGCGCGCACCGCTGTGAAGTCTTTGCTGCCACAATTTTTACACTTGATATTCTCACGATTCGCATCAAACAACTCATTAATAGCGGCCTCTGACATCTTCTCATCCGCCGTAACACCGACTTTTTCTAGCTCTTTATCAACGCGAATGCGGTTGTTGCAAACCTTGCACTCTGCAAGTGGATCGGAGAAACCGCTCGTGTGGCCGGACGCATCCCAGACCCGCGGATGTTTGAAAATACCAGAATCAAGACCAAAGTAATTCTCGCGGCTTTGCACATACTCTTTCCACCATGCCGCTTTCAGATTATTGAGAAGAGCAACGCCATACGGACCAAAATCGTAAATACCAGCCATACCGCCGTAGATTTCGCTCCCCTGAAATACGAACCCTCGTCGTTTACACAATGAGACGATGTCGTCCATTTTTTTGTCGGCATGCTCCATAGAGGTAATCATTTACTGAACGCATCTGTGCGTCCTTTGAAGCTCCACCCTACCGCAAAATCTACTCCACCACAACTCCGCTGTTCTGTGCCTGCGCAAACTCCGGATCATCCAACAGTCGAGTGGTCAACGCTTGCCTGCGCGCTTCGACTGTCCCACCAGTGAAGCTGTCGATACCGGTAAGTACTTGTTCTCCCAACAAGGTCGGTGACTGACCGCGCTGGCCAAATGACGGCTCGATAGCAACCTGAAACGCAACATCGACGGTCCCGCGATCATAGCCCGCGCCAGCCGGCACCGTACCCACACGCCACACCAAATCCCCGCTCACCTCATTGTAGGACAGGTCAGCGCCCTGCGGCGATACCAATCCAAGCCACTCTACATACCATGGCAATGTTGTACGCACAACCACATCCCGCATTTCATTGGCAGTATTAGCTACCCGCAGTTGCAACGTATAGGTGGTGCGTGTCTCAACCTGCGGAGGAACAGGGCCGATATTCTCAAACGGTCCAACTGAGTGAAGAGTCGATCCGCTGATCGACGCATTGGTGCCGACCAGCACTTTTCGTGTGACCGTCGTTTCGATCGTCTCGGGAACTTGCGCTTCACTTACCCGTCGACCTCGTACACTCAACTCAATAGTCACTTCACCGTTGCGCACGCTTGCGATCGAATCGATAGGCAACGACTGAAAAGCAAAGGTCAGCTGTCCCCGCTCACCGGCACGCATAGTATCTAGCAGACGTGCAGTCTCTCGATTCCAAACCACGCTTGTATCCTGGGAACGATAGAAGCCGTCACGCGTAGTGATGGCACGCGTATTCAGCGCCTCACCGCGCAAGCGAGCAGTTACCTCAATGTCACGTACCGCGTCAGGCAACATATTTGCAAGATCAATCGTAACATTGACTGGTTGAGATTGAGACACCGCAACATCTCCCGTGCCGGTTTGACCATTGATCGCTAACGCCGCTTGCAAGAAAGGACGCTTGATCGCAATGGTACTTTCGGAACGAGTGAAAACGGTTGCAAGTGTATTGTCCTCAGACGATTCGGTAATACCGGTTGCAAATCGAAATACCCGTTGTTCCCCGTCTTGCCCCGCAAGCGTACCGCGTATGGTGAACTCACGCGCTTCTCCCGCGCGAAGATCACCAATGCGCCAGAGGCTTGTGCCGGATGCAGGAGCGGGCTCTGCACCCGTAAAGGTGAATCCCGGCGGGTATTCCGCGGTGACTAATACATTGCGCAAAAGCGAGGAGGAGTTGGAAACCGCACGCACGCGAAAGGCGATTTCTTCGCCCGAACTTATCTCGCGCAACGACTCAACCGTAAGTGCGACCGGCGCTGACGAGATCACTACCGTATACGTACGTTCCTTGAAGAAAATGGCGTTTGATCCCTCCACCCGATACTCCAGCGCAACCGTTATTTGCTGCTCAGAATCTTCCGGCCCGAAATGAATTGAGCGGACCGTAAGGTTTTTATTACGTCCCGAAGGAATTTCGCCGAGATCTTCTCGTACACGACTGATATCTCGCTGATTACCATCTGCGGAGCGGGTTCCTTCAGGATAGTCGATGATCAGATTTGCTCCCTGAATTGGAGCGGCGTTGCGATTCACGATCGAAAGCTGGAGGCTCAGTTCCTCACCACCCGGCACCGCAAGCGGTCCACTGATCTCGATATCGATGTTTTCGGGTGATATCGGTTTGTTACCAACATAGAACATATATCCCGCTATAACAGCCGACACGGAGAAAAAAAGAAATGATGCGGCAAGTATCAACGTCAGTATGGACTGGTTTCGCTTTTGGCGAATCTCTTGCGTATCGGGTTTACGTTTTTTAGGTTTTTTTTGTCGCGCCATGAACTGTATGCGCTCGGCATCTTCCACCGTCTCCCATGATTCAGGAACGGGTTTGGTATCCGGGCGTAAATGCCGGCGCTCACGCTGTTTGGGTGCATGATCACGTGAATACAACTGATCGTGCAGATGTTCGATGCCTCCTTGGTCGTCATTGGGATTCATAGAAGAGATGCGTTAGATCAAGTATACCACGCCGCGGTTATACCGCGCCCATACGTGCGAAAGTGCGATTGTACTCTTTGAATGCACAATCTTTCACGCGCTGCGGCTTGGGGATATAGGTAATGAGAAAGTCCCGGTTGTCACCGGCAGTCTGGATGTGAATATCGCCAAAATCTAGCAATGTCGCAATAATACCATGTATCTCGATCGTGATGTCTTGAATACGTTCGTAGCGAAACGAGGATATCTCTCGGGCAAACAGTCCTTTTTGCTCGATCGCAATAATGCGTCGATTGGTGATGAGAAGCATATCGAGATGGTAATCGGTCCATACCACCATGACCATCGGAGCTATGAGCAGAAACCACGCGCACATGAATGCGGCAAACAAGAGCCCTGGTGACCCCGGAATGACGACATATGCACCGAGTCCAAACCCATAAAACAGTATAACGGCGATGAGCGGTACGAACGCCACCATACCAAACGCGATCACTTCCTTAAAAAGGTAAAACCAGTGGCGGTGCACCACCTCGATCATATGTTCGCCGTCCTGAAGAAGATTGAGGCTCATAGTGCTGAAATGGTATAGAGTACAAGAAAGAGCAAGAGCGCCACGCCGCACACGGTCGCCACACGATAGTAGCGCGCACGGGCTGTATGCATACGTTCTTCAGAGAGCGAATACTTATCCCAATGGTACTGAAGAATGTACGCCATGACTCCAAACCAAAGCGCCACTACGCCCGACAGGGCCCATACGATCAAAAGCATGAGTTCACGCTCAATGTGCATACCGCGAGTATACCACGCTAGAGTTGGCTGGTATGAAGTGCGGTGTTGATATGACGCACCAGAAGCGTACGGTCGAGATACGCCTCTGCCAAAAGATCACGTGTAATGGGTGACAGGGTCGTATAGTACGCCACTCGCTCATTCGTTTGCGGTCCATACCCCAACAACGCGCACACACGCATCAATACCACATGTTCAAATGCATCCATTGCTTGGGGCGCGGGCGGCACCTCTCCAATCTCGGCAAACACCGATTCGAGACAGCGATACAGTTCGGCATGTACCTCTTCTCCGGCGACCAGCCGCCGAACAGTACCCATGGTGCGCACCAGTACCCGCTGCGCGTGCGGGCGTGCACTGAGACACTGATATGGCTGATCGATCACGGACGCGCCCGTCACCCGCCATATATCACGCCCGCGCACCAGTGCGACATGGGCGTGGGTCAATGGCTGAAGTGAGTAGCGAAGCTTGGATGATTCTTTACGCACCCCGAGCGCGCGAGCAGTCAACCGTCCGAATGACTCAGTAAAGAATGTTATTGCGGCGTCGTGTTCCCCGCGCGGAACACTCCCCAAGACGATCGCCCGCGTGTGGTGAATGATATGACTCATGCGTCGGGAGAGACAGACACGGTAAAGGTCGCGGTTTCGGTTACCAGCGGGTCACCGACAACATTTGCATATTCGATTGCGCCCACGCCCGCAGATCGCTTAATTGAATCGATATTCGTTTCAACAAGCGTCTTACCTGACTCATCGGTCGCGATCGTTACTATCACCTGATCGGTTTGCGAGAAGTCGGCGTCTTTGCGAAGTTGTTGAATATAGCGAATCAGTTCTCTCAAATCGCCTTCTGCTTGCAGTTCCGGCGTAATAGTCGTGTCGAGTGTCACGGGAGTTTTTTCTGTCTCGGTGGTTTTTGAAATTTCCTTAACATTCACCTCTTCTTGAAGTAAGAAAAATAATTCACTTCCCATACTGGGAACATCAGATCCGAAACTGAGTTTTTGAAGAGGCTGTCTGACCTTGATATTGTGTTTCGCTCTAATCTGTAACGCTTCGGAAACAATGCGGCGCACCTCTCGCATTCCAGAAAGTATTTCATCGTCTACCGGTAGCGCGTTCGGCCACTCCTCAAGATGCACACTCTCTTTTTTGCCTCCTGCGCCTCGATAGATCGCGTCAGCGATAAAGGGCATGACGGGTGCGATCACTTTTGCGGTATCGAGCAATACCAGACGCAAGGTTGCCAGCGCATACGCTCGATCGGTCTCATCATCGCCCTTGACCCGATCACGCGAGCGACGCACGTACCACGTTGACAGATCGTCCACAAAGTCCCGTACCGGTCGCAGTGCTTTGGGCATATCATACGCCTCATACCCCGCCGTACTCTCGAAGATGAACTCATTGAGGCGCGCATGTATCCACCGATCAAGTACATGCGGGCTCTCTCCCGGATCTACATCATGCGGCGCGTGTTGATCAAAGAGTTCATAGAACTTATACGTATTCCAAAGCAAGTTGACAACGCGATTATGCATTTCGCGCAGTTCGATGTCGGCAAACCGCAGATCTTCAGACGCCATGACCGGCCCGCTCATCAGATAGAATCGCAGGGCGTCCGCACCATAGAGATCGAAATTTGCAAACGGATCGGTGTAGTTCCCTTTACTTTTACTCATCTTGCTCCCATCAGTTGCTAAAATAGTGCCGGTCGAAACCACATTCTTGAATGAAGGCTTGCCAAACAACAACACCGACACTGCATGCATGTAATAGAACCAGGTACGTGTTTGCGCAATATACTCGGCAATGAAATCCGCCGGAAATGCTTGTTCGAAATCCTCTTTCTGTCCGAACGGATAGTGATGCTCGGCAAACGGCATTGAGCCCGACTCGACCCAGCAGTCGATCACCTCGGGGATGCGTTCAAGCTCGACGCCATCGTCGGCAAGCACGGTTACCTCATCGATATACGGACGATGCAGATCGAGCTCGAAGTCGCGGTTGTGCGGAAGCGGAACAAAAGCAAGTTCGCGCACTTCGGCGTTATGTAAGCCATGTGGATCAGACTCTATCAGCGCAACTGCTTCTTCATCTGACATTCCCAGTGCACCCGCAAGAAGAATGCGCAACGGACCAGCATGCGAAACAATCAGTACGTTAGCGTGCGCATGCGCATGCTCGATATCATACAGGCACGCGGTCATACGCACTTTCACCTCATGCCAATTCTCACCCCCAACGGGCGTTTTGCTAAAACGCTCCAAGGTATTCGCAAAATGCGCATGATACTCATCGATAGTCTTTCCCTCAAACTCACCGAAGTTCACTTCACGCAAGCGCTCATCTTCAACGATTGCGTCAGGTGATAATCCCAGCGCTTCCACTACACGCTCGGCGGTCTTGCGGGTACGTGGTAACGGTGACGTGTAGATATGGGTGATACCGGCTTCCTTTAGCGCCTCCGTCGCCGCTTGAATTTGATTCATACCCGCTTCTGACAAACCGTTCTCGTCGTTGGCGATATGATTGATAACGTTCTTTGTGTTGAAGATCGACTCCCCGTGTCGCATGATGAAGTACCGGTTACCACTTGTTTTGGTGCGCCGCTTCAACTCCTCAAGCGAGCCGATAAGCGTCACTTCACCGGTTTCGGGATGCTTCCAAATAGGCAGAGGACTCGCCCAGAAACGATTGCGCGAGATCGTCCAGTCGGGCGCATTCTCGAGAATGTGTTTGTAGCGCCCATGCTTCAAGTGCGCCGGCACCCAGTTGATATCTTCGTTGGTCGCAAGTAATTCTTTTTTGACCTTCTGAATATTGATGAACCACGACGTGAGCGCATTGTAGATAAGCGGTGTGTCACAGCGATGGCAGTGCGGGTACGAATGCGTATGTTGCTCACGCTTGAACATGAGTGTGCGTGTCTCAAGGTCGTCCGCGACCGTCTTGCTTGCCTTTTTGAAATACTGTCCGCGGACAATCTCTGGTGCGTCGTCATTAAAATGCCCGTTGGGAGCCAAGAGCGGCACCATCGGCAGGTCGTACTTCTGCCCCAGTTCGTAATCGTCCTCGCCGTATATAACGGCAGTGTGCACAATACCGGTACCTTCGTCGGTCGTCACAAAGTCAGCCGGAAGCACCGTATGCGTGTGCGGTTTGTTCGCATCGTTCACTCTGCTGACCTCATAGAGCGGCTCGTAGGCAAGACCGATAAGGTCTTTGCCACTGAACTCAGAGACCACTTTCGCTGTTGGGTCAACTTTTTCTAACTGCTCTTTTGCAACAATAAGATATGTAAGATTAGCATCGGGTATCGAGGCAATTTCCCCGGCGTCTCTGATCAACGTTCCCGAACCAAACTCAGCAACACCAACAAGTACATATGTAATATCCTCTCCCACCGCCAGCGCCACATTACCCGGCAGTGTCCACGGCGTTGTTGTCCACGCAAGCAGGTAGGTATGCTCGGGTACATCTATCTTTGCATTTTTCTCTTTGCTCTTTACTCTAAACTTCACATACACACTCTCCTCCGTCACATCTTTGTACGAATTGTCTTGCGCGACTTCCGCTTTGGCGATCGGCGTCTCACAGCGTGGGCAATACAGCAGCACTTTGCGTCCTTCGTAGAGCAATCCTTTTTTGTGCATTTCGGAAAGCCCCCACCAGACCGACTCAATGAACGAATTGTCCATCGTCTTATACGCACCTTTAAAATCCACCCACCGCCCGACGCGATCGACATACTTCTCCCAATCCTCAGCGTAGCGCAACACACCGGCGCGACACGCTTCGTTGAAGGTGTCGATGCCGATATCATAAATATCTTTTTTCGTCTTGAGGCCCAGCTTCTTCTCAACATCGTTCTCAATAGGAAGCCCGTGGCAATCCCATCCCCAGCGCCTGCGCACATGGTAGCCCTGCATGGTCTTGTAGCGTGGCACGACGTCTTTAATGATCGAAGAAAGCAGAGAGCCGTAGTGCGGCAACCCCGTTGCAAACGGCGGACCGTCGTAAAAAACGAATTCGCCTTCGGGAGACTCTTTGGCAAGCGTTTTTTGGAAGATATCTCGCTCCTGCCAAAACGCCAACACCGCCTCTTCGCGCAGAGCCGTTTCAGATTTTTGGGGTTTTGTTTGATCTGGTGTGTCGCTGTGTTTACTCATACGCCACACCATACTAGCACATGATGGAGACAAAAAAAGACGCGCGGCAGGGGCATTACCGCGCATCAGGGGGCGAGAGGCTCGGGAGATGATGCGACGAGCAAGGGGGTGAATTGGGTAGCACGCCGTTACTCACCCTCTTGAATTCAACGTCCGCGGGAGAACAGCCACCGCCCCGTAGACGATACGTCCCTCTATCAGGATGGAGTTTGCGAAACCGCGCAATCGCTTCCTCCATCACTATAGACGGACATCGACGGTCAACAACTAGATGATACACGGCCTCCTCCTTTAAAGATCTGCTCACCCTCTTTATACTCCCGCGCCCGTCAAACCGCAATCCGGCAATACACACCCCGTCTCTCTCGCGGCTTTGCTCAGGATTCCTGACTCTAATCAATTCACCATTATCCTTACATCCTCTCCGGGGCTTTGATGCCCAAAAGATGCAGCCCGTTCTTCATCGTGCTGCGAAACGCATCGGTAAGCGCCACCTTGTACGGCGACGTAGGATCGGCAGGATCGACGATCTTCTCGTGCGCGTACCAAGAGTTGAATACGCCTGCAAGCTCGGTGAGATAGGTCGTCACGTAGTGCGGCTCAAGCTCGCGCTGTGCTCGCGCTACGATACTGGGAAAGCGCACCAGCAACCGCTCAAGCTCGGTGGTTTCCCATATGGGGGAGTCTGACTCCCCCATAATTGAGGGGACGATATGTTCCGCTTCGGCTTTTTTCAATACGGATACCGCGCGGGTATGCGCATACTGCAAGTACGGCCCGGAGTCGCCCTCAAACGACAGCGACGCTTCCGGATCAAATACAATATTCTTTCCCGTCCCCTGCCGCAAGACCATGTACTTAATCGCCGCAACCGCAACCATATCCGCCACTTCTCTTTTCTCATCATCGGAGAGATCGCGATCTGCCATTTTCTCAAGCGCGCTGATGCGCATGTCGCGCAAGAGAGACTCGCCGGTAATGACATTACCTTTGCGAGACGACATCTTACCTGAGGTAAGCGTCATCATGCCGTGCGGTACATGACGAAACACCTCTGCCAGTTCGGGACGCATCAACGACAGAGCTTTCACTACGACCGAAAAGTACTGCTCTTGCTCGACGGCAGTAACGGTATAGTTGGTATCAAATGTCGCGCGCTCACGCTTGAGTACCGCAAGCCCCAACTCTCTCGTCTCGTAGGTCGTCGTGCCATATTTAGTGAGAAAAACGCGCGTATGCAGACCGTGCTGTTCGCCGGGAAATACTACCGCTCCTTCGCTGGGCACGAACACACTCTGCGCCGAACCTTCATCCACCAACGCCCGCCCCACCGGCTCACATTCACTCTCGAAGAAGTAGTAATCAAACGTTGTGCCGAGCACGCGATAGAGCTCCTCAAAGTGCTCAAGCGATGCCGCGCGCCCTGCATCATACTCGGCCGGAAAGCCATATCTCTCCGCAAATCCTTTTTTGTTAAGCTCGATGATTTCTTCCTTTGCGCGCTCGTCACTCTCATACTGCTCATGCGCATACGCGTATGCCCTGCCGATGCCGTCGATATCATCCGATGCAACATTGAGCGCTCGCATACCCCATAGCGCTTTGGCAACATGCAACCCGATATCGCCTTGGTAGTTAGCGCGAATGACCTGCGACCCCTGGGTTTCCATAAGACGCGCAACTGACTCTCCAATTGTGTTACTCATGAGATGGCCGATATGGAACGGCTTGAATGGGTTGGGTTGCGTATACTCAACCATGACGGTCTTCCCCTCACGTGAGGGAGACATCCCCCATGTATTCTCGGCAACAGTCGCTTTTTGTATGGTTTCAAAGAAGTATTCTTCGATGCATGAAATATTTATGAAACCGGGCCCGGCTACCGTGAGTTCTTTTACCCCTTCGATATTGCCGAGTGTATCGACAATACGCCCTGCCAACTCGCGCGGATTCATACCCGCTTGCTTTGCCGCGACAAGTGCTACATTGCACGCCAGGTCGCCGTGCGCCATATCCGCTGGGTACTCAAGCGCGAAAGCAACCTGGCCAATACCAAGCTCAACGAGCGCCTGTTGTATGCGACTTTTGATTGCTTCTTCCACGTCTCACTAGCATGCCGCGTTATCTCACGAAGCGCAAGTCATACTCGAAAGAACGCTTCGCTAAACAGCAACGCGCGTTCCAATTGCGCAAGCGAGAAATTCTCGTTCACACCGTGCATATTGCAATCTTCGTTTGCCAAGGGTGCCAAGACCTGCGGAATGCCAAGCGTATCATTGTAGTGCGTGACAATAGGAAGTCCGCCACCGGAGTATTTTTGCAGTGGCTCTTTGCCACACACTTTCGCAAACATCGCTTGGGCATGCTGAATGTATTTATTATTGAGATCGAGCTTAATCCCCGTGTACGGAAATGACACATCAATATCCGCAAGCGCATACGGTGGCATTGCCGATTTGGTGTATTCGATAAATCGCTCGGCTTCCTTGTGCGGATCTTGCTCGGCGGTGAGACGCACATTGATCTTTGCGGTCGCGGTGCCCGGCACCGCATTGCGAAAGCCCTCGCCGGTGTAGCCCACCGACACACCCGTTACGTCGATATTGGGTTGCAATCCCACTTGCGTATGGAAATCGTGCTCGTCGTGCGTGAGAAGTGCTCCCGTCCCCGAGATGGTCTTATACGATTCGTACTCAAATGGAATGCGCTTCATTGCGTCTTTTGTCTCTTGGGAGACCGGAGCGACATCTTCATAAAACCCGGCAATGGAGACGCGATTGTTTTCATCATGTAAGTTTGAAATATACCGCGAGAGCACCCAGCCGGCATTGGGCACCGCGCCACCAAAGAGCCCTGAGTGCAAGTCTTTGTCGCTGGTGCGCACCGTTACCTCGGCATTGAAGCCGCCGCGAAAGCCAAGCTCCAATACCTGCTCGTCGCTCACGATCTCGCCATCGGAAATGAGAGCGAAATC
>PWVU01000125.1 GCA_003561715.1 Candidatus Kaiserbacteria bacterium
CTGTCAGAGAGGTTGTAGCGGCGGATGGTTTGGGTGGTGGCGCCCCCAGCATAGATGTAGTTGCCGTTGATGACGAGATCCCATACAGTACCTCCATACAAGGGGCTTTCATCGACATAGGTGAGGTCGGAGAGGTTGTAGCGGCGGATGCGGTTGGTGATGGTGCCTCCAGCGTAGATATAGTTTCCCTCAACAATAAGGGAGACAATCATGCCGCCATACGAAGGGCTTTCATCGACATAGGTGAGGTCGGAGAGGTTGTAGCGGCGGATGGTTCGGGTGGGGTCGCCCCCGGCGTAGATGTAGTTTCCCTCACGGACGATTTTGACAATAAGGCCTCCATACGAAGGGCTTTCATCGACATAGGTGAGATCGGAGAGGTTGTAGCGGCGGATGCGGTTGGTGGTTTGCCCAGCGGCGTAAATATAATCGCCATTAATCAAGAGAGAGAGTATAGTGCCGCCATACGAGGGACTCTGGTCGACATAGGTGAGATCGGAGAGGTTATAGCGGCGGATGGTTTGGGTGGTGGCGCCCCCAGCATAGATGTAGTCGCCGTATATGACGAGCGCTTCGATATCTCCCCCATAGTTAGGGCTCTCATCAACCGTCGAAAGATTTGTAAGGTTGTAGCGGCGGATGCGGTTGGTGGTGGCTCCGCCGGCGTAGATATGCCCACCAGCAATAACCATCTTCTCAATATCTCCACCGTACGATGGACTTTCGTCGACAAAGGAGAGATCGGAGAGGTTATAGCGGCGGATGCGTTGGGTGGGTTGGCCACCTGCGTAGATGTAATCTCCGTCCACTACAAGATTAAATATCCATCCGCCATAACTAGGACTCTCATCCACATACGAAAGATTATCCAGAGAATAGCGGCGGATGGGCTGGGTGCTGCCTGCTCCACCGATATATGCAAAGTCTCCGTGAAGGGTGAAAGCCACTATGGTACCACCATACAAAGGACTTTCATCGACAAAGGAGAGATCGGAGAGGTTGTAGCGACGAATTGCCCCCGCAACTCCGGTGGCATATATATAGCTTTCATCAATAGCAAGAGTATAGATGACACTTCCATAGTTATCACTTTGATCGACATACGAAAGATCGGAGAGGTTGTAGCGGCGGATGCGCTGGGTGGTTGCGCCTCCCGCGTAAATGTAGTCGCCATCAATCAGAATGTCATAGATATCTCCCCCATACAAAGGACTTTCGTCCACGAAGGTGAGATCGGAGAGGTTATAGCGGCGGATGCGGTTGGTTGCCACACCTCCTGCGTAGATATAGTCGCCATCTACAACAAGACCCCAGATCGTACCCCCATACAAAGGACTTTCGTCGACGAATGAAAGGTCGGAGAGGTTGTAGCGGCGGATGCGGTTGGTGGTGGCACCCCCCACGTATAAATAATTATTATCAACAGTGAGGGCGGAAATACTACCTCCATACGAAGGGCTCTCCCACGAAGGGCTGAAGTCCCCGCTTCCGCTCGCGCCCGTCATGATCTCTACGTTGTTAAACGAACTTGCGCCAGTCATCGTGCCTGCGAGGTACGCCGAGATACCTTCAGTAGTGAAATAGATGGTCGTGGGGGCAGTAAACGTGCCATTGTTGGTGTAGTTACCGGTGACAGTCAGTAGTGACGGCGCAGTGACCGAACCGTTCTCAATGGTGAAGTCTGATGTCGTGGCGTTGTTGGTTATGGCCCACTCCCCTCCAGCGCCATCAAAGAGAACGTTGTTGAATTTGCTGGTATCGGTAAAGTCACCGGAAATAGTATTGCCTGATTGAGTTGAGGTGAAGGTAGTTGTTGCGGTACCCACAGCGAACGTTGCGCTGTTTGAAAGTGTGAAGCCTCCATCAATGGACACATCATCGCCTGCTTCGTAGGTAGTATTGTCCCAAATCAGAAGAGATTGGTTGTTGAGGGTGGCGAATTCACTCGTCGTTGCCGTAAACTGAATACTCGAGCTCGCCGTATTGTCAAACGTTGCAATGTCGTCATTGGTAAGGGTGGCACTTGACGACTCAGTACGCAGGATGACGTGATCTCGGTAGAGATCGAGACCGGTGATCTCCACACTGTTACCTGATTTTGAAACGGTACTTGCTCTAAAGTCGGGATCGCCATCGACCCAGACGGTGATGATGGCGTTCTGTCCAACCCCTTCCACATTTTCAAAGATGTAGTTGCCGGTGCCTGACAACGTAGTGGTGGCATAGGTGCCCGCGCCGTTGATGCGAAGATTGATCGTGCGCCCACCCGACGTGTCTTCGGTGGTGCCATCGCTTTGGTAGAGTGTGCCGCTGATATTGGCAGGGAGCGGTTCGTACGTAATAACAATGACACCTTGCGTACCCGCGGTTCCGGCGGCGCCGGTTGCACTGCGTCCACCACCACCGCCGCCGGCACCACCTGCGCCATATGCGCCCGCGGTGCCTCCGACGCCACCATTCACGCCCTGTCCCGAACCACCGATGCCGCCACCGCCGCCACCACCCGAGCCGGCTGCGGGGTCGGAGGACAGGTTACTACCTGCGCCACCAGGACCGGAGTTGGCTGTACCACCTACACCACCGTTATTGCCGGTACCACCGTTGCCGGCGCCACCTGCGCCTCCCGAGCCACCGGCAACACCCGCTGAGCCCGCGACACCGGCGGCGGTGTTACCACCCGCGCCACCGCCGCCACCGCCGCCACCTCCGGCATTTCCGGAGCCGTTGCCACCACTGTTACCCGCGCCACCGGAGCGGGTGCCGGTGCCTGCTGTACCCGCTGCACCTCCGGTGGCTGACGTGCCACCGCCACCGCCACCGGTTGCGGTTGATGCACCACTGTTCCAGGAGGTAGTACCGCCTCCGCCTCCGCCTCCGGCGGTACCCGCCGTACCTGCCGTACCGATCGCGTAGGTGATGGTTTCTGCGGATCCGGGGTCGAAGTTGGTTATGACACGGTAGCCTCCTCCTCCTCCGCCTCCGCCGCCGCCACGGCCTTGGTTGTTACCATTTCCACCGTCGGTACCGCGCCCACCACCGCCACCGCCGCCAATGAGGTGAATGGTGTTGTTGGCGGGGTTCCAGTTGGCAGGTACTTCCCAGGTGGTGCCTGAGGTGAGGACGATGGTTATGGTAGAGGCGTGGACCAGGGGTGTGGGGAGGAGTGGGGTGTTGCCAAGGGTAAGGGCGAGGGCGGTGAGGGTAATGCCGACGCCGCGGAGGAGGCGGGTGAAGCGAGATACGATATGCGCAGTTGTGGAGGGTGTAACGAGTTGCATGGTATATCGCGATGTACTAAAGAGCTGAATACAAAAAACACCACAGATGCTTGTCGCATCTGTCGTGATGGTGTGATCACAGTATATATGAGGTGAGCGTTGTGGCTAGAGGGGGCAAGATGAGGAGTGGGGATAACTTAAGGTGCAAGAAACCAGCGAGACCAAAAACTGGACGTCGGACGTCCGGTTTTTGGGTGGGAATACACAACAAGACGGCTACGCAGTAGCCGTCTTGTTGTGTCCTTTGTTGCTTGCAAAGTTGTGAAGCTGTTCTCTATCACGCTACCGCACCTCGTAGGTGATCGAGACATTCGAGCGGATCTGATTCTCGCCTACCGGCATTTCGGGCGCCGCCACAGCTTCGCCCATACCGACCGCCATATCCATTTGTGCACGCCCATACGGCATCGGGTAGTACCCGCGATCTTCTGAGAAGTGGGCGATGCGCACCAACCGCACGCCCAACTGCTCGGCAAGCACCTTTGCTTTCTCTTTAGCATCATCGATTGCAAGCGTACGTGCTTCAGCAAGTAAGACCTCGTCGTCGTCGATAGTGAAGTTCGGTCCACTCACATTTTGTACGCCGACCTGCGCGAGGCCCGCGACAAACTCGCCAGCTTTCGTTGTGTCGCGCACTTTCACCTCGATGGTTTGATTGACGCGGAAGCCGATAAGCTCTCGGTCGGTCGGACACGGCTCGTTCGGCGGGCACACTCTCCGCACGGTCTCGTATCGAGGAGTGAGATTGAAGCGCGATGTCTTGGTGTCACTATCCTCAATACCCTGCTCGCGCACAAAAGCAAGCGCGGTGTTCACCCGCTTGGTCGCTTTCTCTTGCGCTTCGTCAGGCGTCTCCCCATCCTCCTGCACGCTGAAAGAAAATTGTGCGATGTCCGGCACCGCAAATATCTCCCCTTCGCCGGAAACGGATATGGTGTTGGTCGGTTCAATGCCTGCACCGACATAGGGAAGCTCAGCGAACGTCTTGACCGTCTGTGCGAACAAGAATGCCGCAAGCACCAACAGGGCGAGCGAGAGCACGCCCGGAACCTTTCCGTTAAAAAAACTGCGCATCGTGGAATCTTCTTGCATAGTTCAGGAGTACACCTGTGTGAATTGTTACGCGCCGAGCGGACAAGCAAGACGCTCTTGCTAATGTATGTATATCGTACTGCTGTATCAGAAAACACGCAATCGGACAAACTCCCCAAGGACACTAGAGCAATTCAAGTGATTGCAATTGCGCCACCAACTCATCTAGCCCGATCGGACCACGGTGATGATACATGATCTCGCCCTGCGCGGAAACGATGAGCAACTCGGGCATGGCATACCCTTCCACGTCTTTAAAATAACGATCAGCGTCATCGCTTACAAAAAATAGCGCGGAGTCTTGAAATTGACGCTCTACATACCCGCGCGCAATGGTGTCGGGTTCCGCACGATTTACGGCGACCACCGGCGGTGCCGACGAATACTCTTCTAGAAGCCGCTCAAGGTCACGCAAGACCATTTCGCAGGGGCGACACCAGGTCGCCCAGGTTACCACAATATGCACGCCCTCAGTCACTTCCTGAAGTGATAGAGGGCCGGCGCGATAGGTGGAAAGTCCGGAGACGGTCGGCGCCATGCGCGGTGCCGCATCATCTATCGAGACCTCATGCGGTGCGGGACGATTCCACATAAACACCCCCGCACCAACAACTGCCACCGTACATACCCCGGCAAGACCTACG
Source organism: Candidatus Kaiserbacteria bacterium (assembly GCA_003561715.1). GTDB lineage: Bacteria > Patescibacteriota > Minisyncoccia > Phycocordibacterales > UBA12088 > CSSED11-315. The sequence goes on from PWVU01000125.1 coordinate 5,015, forward strand.
AGCACCGGCTTTTGTCTTAGTGTCGGCACCTTAGTGTGGAAGCGCATAACATGACAATTATATCACGCATACGCCATATCTTATTTCACAAGCTCACCACTATTCTCCCACGCGATGCATGGTGCGCATCCAGCCGCCGGAACGCTTTGCGTCTACGTGCGCCGGCAATGACTCTCGTAACTCGTGCACGATCTCACGCGCGCGCAACCTATCGCCTTCTTGGTATGCATGGCGTGCTTGCTCAAGTAATTTCGTCTGCTCATCGTCAAGCTCCAAGTACAAGCGCATGCCGCCGCGCATATGTCCTCGAAAGGGCTTTTCAATACCCAGTTCGCGCATGAGTGTATGCGCTTCTTCAACATATCCATCTTCCAAGAGCGAGTGCGCATAGGTCAGTTTTTCGAAGTCTTCCTCGGTCTTGATCAACGCACCGATTGGCATCCCTTCGGTGAGTTGACGCCACGTAGCATATTCACCGCGCTCAACCGCTTCGCGCACCGCACTCACACGCGGATGCACGTACTGCTGGGCACGCAACTGACTACCAGTGCGATCATTCTTGCCCTGCGGTGCCGCGTACACCGTCCCCACCCCACCGGCAAGTAAACCCAGCATAATGGCAAAAGTGACTGTTTGTTGTGTGATATTCATAGGTAGGCATAGTTAGTGTCTAGGTAACATGATTCGACAGCACGTTGGCTTCAATTGATCTAACAACTCCGTATTACTTTCTGTAGTATTTTCTTACCATGTTTAAACCGTGTATACTCTCACTATCGGTAACCACCCCACAGCGACATCGGTTACTTCAGTCTCGTCGCTACCCTTTCACGGTCAGTACAAGGCGCTTGAACAAGCCTATTGAGTAATGCGCATTGGAGCGCACCTCTTAGTACGCATAGAGCCTACCAATCTTTCATCTCCCCGAAACGCACGCGGGGTACCGGTGGCAGACCTTCTTCGCTGAGCTTCTTCCTCGTACACGGTCATGGCGCACGCGCTGAACGTCGTTGTACCGGATTGTGTGCCCACAAATAGTCCATACCTGGGTGGATGGTCGTGGGTATCAGCTGGTGCGATATCCGGCACGTTCGAGAGATGAACCACCCAGTACGAGCCGTCGGCATCTCTCACTTCCAGTACGGCACCCTCTTGAGCAACAATATATCCCATCAGTCGCCCTCCCTCAGGCGACGACCAAAAGCGCTCGCGGGCACTTGCAGCATCGTAGTACGTGGCGGGCATGGTACGCGCAAGATGCAATTCAGCGGTATGGATGACGCCCGCATGATACTGCAGACCGGCAATACCAATGATCACGAGCGCGCCCGCGCCACCCACCGCATAGAGCGAGAATCGATAGCCGCGTTTGGTGCATCGCACTTCGTACAAAAGAAGCAGAAAGAGACATACAAACGCACCGATCCATCCGATTACCAACAGCAGCTGATACCACGGCACGCCCGCAGTGAACATAAGGAACACATCCCCCGCGTGCAGGCGGTAGTAGGAAAGCGCGATCGTAATACCGGCAATACTTCCCGTAAGTGCGATCATGCTCCACACCAGCGCCTCATACATCACAAACCACCATCGCGGTCGCGGACGGATACGCTCCTTTTCAATTCGCTCCAGAATCCGCTTACTCAGTGGTGAACTCATAGGTCGTATTGTTTCAATGCATCCGCAAGTGCGCGCTTTCCACGATTGAGAAGAGTTGCTATGGTGCCTTCCGGTTTCATCATGATGTCACTCATTTCGGTATACGACTTGCCTTCGAAGTACCGCAATACCAGCGCATCGCGGTAATCTGAACCAAGCGATTCCAGCGCATCCCGTACTCGCGTGCGATGTTCCGCAATGATCGCCGCGGTTTCGGGATCATCCTCATCGCTTGCAATCGTCGTCATAAGATCATCGTCGATCACCTGTGTGTGTTCGGGTCGCACCGTACGCTTGCGATGATCGCTTATGACGACCGTGCGTGCGATCCGATACATCCACGATGAGAATGGAAAACTTGCATCGTAACTGTTGAGATATCGATACGCCTTGATGAATGTCTCCTGCAGAAGATCGTCTATCTCGCTCTCGGTACGGTTTGTAATACGATGCATATACCTGCGAAGGCGCGGCTCGTACCGCTCCATCACTCCCGCAAACGCCTCCTTATGGGTCAATGCCGCAGCTACGAGCTCTTCGTCTGTGCGCCGGTTTGGATTCATGCACTACGTACTGCACACACGTTAGTACGCTTGTGTTGCGTACTTCTTTCGCGGTGTTTGGTGTGTGACATGCCCTCATCGTAGCACATGCTCCTCAAATACGCTGAGAAGACGCTCTGCAATACGTGCATAGCCGGCATCATTGGGATGAATAGCATCACTCATGTATGCACTGTTGCCAAACAGTCCGTCAAGAACGTCCGGCACATATACCGAACCTGTCTCGCGAGCCAAGTCTGAAAGCGCTCTTCCAAAACTCCCATCGCCGAGCGCCCCACCCCGAACACCGATGAGTATCACCATGCTTCCTTCTTGTTGGAGCGTGTCGATGATGCGTCGCAGATTGTCGAGTGTTGTCTCACGCGGTACACGCCTGAGCGTGTCGTTGCCACCAAGAAGCACCAGAGTGACGTCGGGTCGGTGTGCCTGCACGTCGCGGATGCGCGCGAGCGCATCCTCGGTCGTGTCGCCGGGGATTCCTTCGTTGATGATCGGGCGCCCCAATCGCTCTTCAAGGATCGTAACAAATCCACCACCCGAAGAGCCGGTGCCATAGACCAAACTGTCACCGAACGCAACGATGGTGTCCCCGGAGGGTGGCGCATTGGTAATGGCATATCCGCGATCAGCGAACAGCCACCAACTTAATGAGAGTATACTCAAACCAACGACTCCCAAAATGAAGTGAATTTTTTGTAAGCACATGATCGAGAGTGAGTGCCTAAACCCTAAACCCTAAACCCTAAACCCTAAACCCTAAACAAATTATAGTGGCAATATTCGCGCCAGCGACTCAATGGGGCCGGTCACCGCAAGCGTTGGAATGCCGAGAAAACAATTGTCGCGCACGTGCACCGCCGCTCCGCCTGAATTACCTCGTTCGATCTTCGCCGAAGTAATAATGAATCCATTATCAAATCCCGACACAATACCCTCGGTCACCGTAATCGACTCACGCGCCCCCACACCCGGATATCCCAATATGAACAGTGCGTCGCCGAGTGCTGGGGCTCGGTCGCATGAGCGTACCGCCGTGGTCACTCCCATACGCGCCCGATCGTTTGGAGGAATAGGAATGTAGGCGATATCACGGTCTTGCACAATCTGTATGCTCACGCCGGGGGCGGTAAACGATGCGTCGCGCTCAGGAACATTCACCTCACATGAAATCGGCATCAGATCCACATCTGCGTCTATAATATGCGCATTGGTCACAAACACCGGTACACCGGCCTGTAGCGTTGCAACCGCCGATCCGGAAGATCGCGCGGTGCGAGTCGGACCAAGCCGAAAGGTGCAAGACACCCGCGCCACACGCGGACTCCATTCAGCAATGCGGTCGGTCACGGTAGGTTGTTCAAGCACTCGCTGTTGACGTGCGACCGCCCCCGACAGAGCACTTACTTCGCCCGCCAATCGCGCACGCTCTCCGGCAAGCTCCGCCAGTTGCGCTTCAGCATCCAGACGCGCCTCAACACTCTCGGCAAGCGCGAGCGTCATCTCCGCCAACTCTTCGCGCACGGCCAGATAGGATTCTTGTAACTCGCTTACCGTTTGCTCAAATATGACCGTACGTGCTTTGAGTACCTCAACCGTGTCGATCAACTGCAACATGCGCACCACGAACGCACCCTCAATTAACACAAGTCCCACAAAAAACACCCCGGCAATTGCAATGAGTGACCTGGTGCCAATGCGGTGTGGCGGGTGCGCGTGCTCCATGCCACTATTCTAGCAAATGGTACGCGCGGTTGTTACCCGCAGGTTTGATGCGACAATCAGCGTATTATTTTTTTGCCTTGAGCAGATCGCGGATCTCGGTCAAGAGCACTACATCCTCAGCAGGCTTGGGCTCTGCTTCAACTTTCTCTTCTTGCTTTTGGAAGCGACTCATTTGCTTAATAACGATGAAAATAGCGAACGCGACGATTACAAACTGTATGATCGTATTTAAGAACAAACCATAACCGATCGTTACCGCCGCCGCGTCCTCGGTAGCCGCACGCATCGTGAAAGCAAGCTCTGAAAAATCTACCCCACCGATCAGAATACCCAACGGGGGCATGATGATATCATCGACAAACGAAGATACGATCTTGCCGAACGCACCACCGATAACGACCGCGACCGCCAAGTCAATAACGTTCCCTTTCATCGCAAACGCCTTGAATTCTTCAAGAAATGTCTTCATATTCAGTATATGAGAGCTTGTAACGTTTTGGAGTATAGCATGGTTTGAAAGAAGAGTGATTTTTTTGGAGGAGGAAATGCTTCGACTTGCGTTGACGCACGCCCTTCTTGTGCTTCGAAAAAAAGTTGTTATGCCTACGCCGGCAAATGACAACAATTTTCGATGCGGGTACCAAATTCAAATCCGGAATTGGCTTGCCCGAATGCACAAGAAAGGGCGACTATGAGGCGGCAATCCGTGATTGCCGCCTCACGCTACTCCACCCGCATCACCCCACCTCGCATCCGCACGCGCGCAAGCTCCCGCTTGCGTGCCTTGTAGTCGGGTATCGCACGCGCAACCAACGCCCAAAACGCTTTGCTGTGATTGAACTGTGCCAAATGACACAACTCGTGCACGATCAGGTAGTCTTGCAAATGTGGCGGAAGGAATACAATGCGATAGTTGAAATTAAGATTGCCCAAACTCGAGCAACTTCCCCAGCAGGTCTTTTGATTACGTATTGCAATACGGCCGACGCGAAAACCGTATGCGCGATTGAGCTCCGCTACACGCTCATGCACAAGCGTGCGCGCCGCTTCTTTGTGTTTGAGGTAGTGCGATGATTGTGCGCGTGTTTTGCGCGCGCACCGCTTGGGCGCAGGCACTTGTGTGCGAGAAAAAAGACCGAACAGTGCATACACGAAACGCATGAGGCTACAGTGTAGCATACGAACAGCACGCGCATCAGTGATGCGCGCGGTGTTCTTCACCGAAATCGGTATCGGTCTACTCCACCTCAAGGACTTCGATCGCTTCCGTCTCCATTTCAAGCAACATAAACGTAACCGGTATCTCAAGACGATCATCATTCTCCGGTAGTCCGCTCGGATTGTCGCGATGCAAGATAAGTGTTCCGCTCGTCTCACCCTCGGGCAATTCGAACTCAAGAGTCGACGTGAACGGCACATAGTCTTCGGTCATCCACTCGCCTTGTGCGGTCGCGAAGTGCATTACAATTGTCTCACCTTCGCTATCGACCAACTCAACGGGAAAATCCGCCTCGAAGTACCACATACCGCGCGCTTCTCCGCTGATCGCAAGCGGACTCATCACCATCTCGCCAGGCTGTGGCGCAGTGATCGAGATGATGTCGTCATTGCCCATCTCGGTAACAAAGACCGGTCCTGCGGGCTCCTCGGGCATATCAACTTCCTCCGTAAAGAGGGTGCCGGTGCCATCGGCACACTGGCGTGGGAAACTCTCCATCACGGGAAAGCCCGCTTCGACACATTCTTCAAATGAATTGACGGCGAGTACTTGCTCGTCATGCGCGCGATCCCACCACAGGTAGATACCGCCCACCAGCGCAAGCACCAGCACGATAAGTATAATTTGTTTCATAATTGAGTATCATATTATTTACCTTGCAATGGTACCCAGTCTATCAAACTTTTTACACTCGTGCAGGACGAGGGGCGTGCGTCATTCTGTTTTGGCAAAGAGGCGCAGTAATTCGCCATACCCTTCTTGTTCCATTTCTTCCTTGGGAATGAAGCGAAGTGCCGCTGAGTTCATGCAGTAGCGCATGCCGCCTCGCTCTTGCGGTCCATCGGAGAATACATGTCCGAGATGAGAATCAGCGTGCTTGGAGCGTACTTCGGTGCGGGTCGTAAACAACTTTCGATCTTCACGCGTTGTGATCGCGTCTGGCGCGATGGGACGGACAAACGACGGCCAGCCGGTGCCCGAGTCGTACTTATCGCTCGAAGAAAAGAGCGGCTCGCCGGAGACGATATCGACATAGATACCCTCTCGATGCTCGTCGTGATACTCATTTTGAAATGGCGGCTCGGTGCCTTCGTGTTGAGTGACGTTGTATTGAAGCGACGTCAGACGTGTGCGCAATGCTTCGTCGGTGGGTTTGTGGTACGCGACGGGAGCGGGCTCGCTTTGCACGGGCGGCGCGCTTTGCGCGCCGCCTATCCCTCCCTTTTCCTTCCCCCAATACTTTTCCCTAAACGCATCGCGCCCGGATGCGCTCCGATAGGCCTCATAATGCGACGTATTTTTTTGATAGTACGCTTGATGATATTCCTCAGCGGGCCAAAACCGTGCGCGTGGGAGAAGCGCTACCGCAAGCGGTTTTTCAAAGCGCAGCGCGACCTCAGCAAGCACCTCTTCAGCCACTCGTTTCTCTTCATCGCTCACGTAAAAGATGGCGGGCGCGTACCCCGCTCCGCGATCGTGAAATGAACCATCGCCATCGGTCGGATCGATCCCTTGCACAAAGTGAAGTAACAGATCATGGAGCGACAGAGCGGATGGATCATACGTCACCTCGACCGCTTCGCGATGTCCACCCACTGCGTAATTCTCATAGGTCGGATTCTCCGTCGTCCCTCCTGTATACCCCGAGTACGCGGAAACAACCCCCGGCACTTTTTTCATATCCGCCTCCACACACCAAAAACATCCCCCGGCAAGAATTATCGTGCACTGTGTATGTTCTTGCATGGATGCGCGCGGTATATTTACTGATACTTTGAAAACCACCGCTCACTTTCTCGATACACTCGCTCCTGCATTCCCGCGCGGTCGTTGAAATAGTGCGTTGCGCCCTTGACGATCGTGAGCTTTTTGGGCTCCGATGCCTTCTTCATATACGCATGCGCGCCCTTCATCAGTACACCTTTCTCTGCCACACATATGTGGAGCGGTTTCTTGAAGTGCGCAGGCAACGTATCCCACGAAAGCGAATCTACTTCGCGAACCATCGCACTGCTCAAGATCGGGTTTACCCCCCATGGCATGACATACCCGTCGAGCTCTTGCACAAATGTCCCCGGAGGAACATTGTACCGTCGCTTTGAGAATGAAAGTCCATACGACGGATCCCAGAGAGAAGCCGCATCGAACGCCTGATCGCGGGATGCGAGAATGACCGGACCTGCAAAGCTGTGCCCTGTAACATACACGCGCTTAACTCCCCTCTCCTTAAAGTGTTGAACAACAGCATCGAAATCATCGACATGCGTCGAGAATGTCATATCCTTCAACTGTCGTGCGCCTTCGCGCCAATCATAAAAGTTAAAACGATAGGTGGCGTACCCGTGCTTCTGAAACCACGCGGTACCTCGTTCGTACAGTACCTCATCCATGGTGCACGCCATGCCGTGCAGAATGATCACAAGCGGTTTTCGAAAACCACCGGCATGCATTCCGTATATGCGATGCTTGTCTTGAGTATCAATCGTACAAAGTTTTTCCATGTCACTAGTTTACCACAACGCCCCCGAATGCCGCACGCTCCACTGGTAGAGTGCGATCGAGGTTGCGGTAGCGGCGTTGAGAGATTCGATGCGTGAGTGAATGGGAATCGAAAGCGCGATATCGCACTCCTCCAATGTCTTCTCGCGCAAGCCGGGCCCTTCGCCACCCACCACGATCACACTTGGCTTGCGAAAATCCTCTTCATGGATGCTGGTGCCACCCTCGCCCGCAAGACCGTATATCCAAAAGCCGCGCTCTTTGAGATCGCGCAACACCGTATTAACGTTGCCGATCGAAACAAGTGGCACCGAGAAGACCGCGCCTGCCGATACCTTCACCACCGTCCCGGTGACCGGTGCCTGCCGATGCTCGGGAATGAGTACGCCTGCGGCACCAAAGGCCGCGGCACTTCGAATGATCGCACCGACATTTTGAGGATCTTGCACTTCACCCAACACGACCAGCACTGTATCGTCGGTCACCTCTGCATCTTCCCAAAACTTCGCATACGAGCGCATGAGCTTGCCGGGTTGTACCTCGGCGATCACTCCTTGATGCACTGCGTCACTTGGTACACCTGCGGGTGGTGTGCGCGGATCGAAATCGGCAATACTTACTCCCGTGCGTTTGAGCTCAATATCGACATCACCCCGCTTTGCGCCTCGCGCTCGCAGTACGCGCACCACCGCTTCGGGCTTGTGCGCAAGCGCTTCCAGCACGGCATGACGTCCGAAGATGTAGGTCGGGATCGGTGTATTTTTTTTCGTTCGTTTTTGCATGGAGTGAGTGTACGCCAATTCACAACAATGTAAACTCTCTGAAGGAGGAGCGAAATCAGAACCCCGCATTGGGATCTTTAAGATATTCAAGCTCTTCGGGTGTCGAGACGCGTCCGAGTATGCTGTTGCGATGCGGGTAGCGACCGAAGCGGTCGATCACTTTTTTATGCTTGATCGCCCATGAAGCATCCCACGTACCTGCTTCTGCAAGCTTGGTAAACAACGCAACCGAACGCTCCTGATCCGCCAGATCTTCCGAGTGCATAAAGGGCATATAAAAGAACGCCTGCTCGTGCCCCTCGAGTTCTTTGTCCATTCCCTTGACGATCCCCTCTTTGGCAAGCGCAAGCGCTTGCGCGTCGCTTGCAAACGCCTCGGGTGTGTCGCGATGGATATTGCGTGGGAATTGATCGAGCACAATGATGAGCGCAAGTCGCCCGCGCGCCGTCCCCGCCCAGGTATCGAGCTTCCCGCGCCTGGCCGCGCTCACGGTCGCCTCAAAGCGCTCACGAATATACTGATCGGTCTCATCACGTTTGGTAAACCAAAAATTCTTCCCTTCTTTTTCGTTCCCCTTTTCATACTCGTCACCAAACCAGAATGAGAGCACTTGGGTCTGTGAAGCAATAGAATCAGTCATAGACGCATCGTACCATACATAGCGCATATCGCATTACACCGTCACGTCAGGCATCTCGGTATGCACTACTTCTATATCCGCAAGCACCTCGGGAGAAAGTGTGAGTTCCGTCGCGTCGATCGCAGTCTTCAGTTGCTTCATCGTACGCGCACCAATAATTACCGATGTAGTGAACGACTGCATACGTGTAAATGCAATCGCCATCTGCGCAATATCAAGATCGTACTTGTCGGAAATCGCACAATAGCGCCTAATCGCCTCTTGTGCTTGCGGCGGATCATACCGAGCGCGATTTCGCTCAAACAACGTAAATCGCGCGCCCTCGGGTTTTGCGCCATCCAAGTATTTGCCCGTAAGTACTCCCATACCCAAGACCGAGTATGCCAATAATCCCACTTGCTCGCGAATCGCCATCTCTGCCAACCCAATCTCAAACGTGCGATTGGTGAGACTGTACTGATTTTGAATTGAAACTATCCGCGGCATTCCGTTTTCTCGTGCCAGACGAAGATATTCCGCAACACCCCACGGCGTTTCATTAGACACACCGATGTGTCGAATTTTTCCCGCGTCAACCATCTCCTTGAGCGCGGAAAGCGTTTCTTCGATCGGTGTCGACGCATCGTGCTCATCGTGCTGGTAACCTCGCTTGCCAAAGAAGTTTGTCTCGCGCTCGGGCCAGTGTATCTGATACAGATCGATATGATCGACGCCGAGCCGAGACAGTGATCCATTAAGTGCTTCATGGATACTGTTTCGATCGAGACGCGGAGTGGTACCCACATCACGTGTGCGGATCAGTGACGCTGGTGCGACCTTACTTGCAATCACCAGGTCATCTCGCTTGCCTCGTTTTTTGATCCAGTTGCCAATGTAGGTCTCGGTGCGACCCTGCAGCTCAGGCTCTGGCGGAATCGGATAGATCTCTGCGGTATCAAGAAAGGTCAGTCCACGCTCATCGACCGCATAGTCTAATTGCTCATGCGCTTCCGCTTCAGTATTCTGCTGGCCCCATGTCATTGTGCCGAGGCACAAGACAGGCACTTGTATATCGGTATCTCCCAACATTCGATATTCCATACGCTTCTAAGAATTAGCTCGAAAACGGAGCGTATTGTATCATACGCCACAACACCCTCTGATATAGTTCAGACGATTTACGCTTCGATCTTGATCTTCTTCAAAAGCGCAAACGGCTCCGCTTTGGTGTAATTGCCCGCGATCTCTCCCGCAAGCACATCGCGCAACTTTGGAGGAAGCGACTCAACAAGCGTCTTCATGGCATGCGCCGGCGCAAACAAATACACCTCATCCCAACCGGCATCGGCAAGGGTCTTGGTCTGCTTCTTAAAGTCGGCAACAAACTCACGTTGCAATACCTCTTTTGCATCCTGTTTGGTCGACCACACCCCCATGGTCTGCCCTTTCCCACCGCGCACTTTGATATGCGCTCGCTCATCGCTTTCAGGAAGTTCCGCGCGAAATGCAACGATCTTTTGTATCTCCCCCCGACTCGCTTCATACGCCTCTGCGAACTGGGTGCCGCTTACCAAGAGGAGTGCTTTGGTATCTTCAAATTGCGGCAGTGATTGGGTGATTTTCATACACATAGCATTTAGCTGATACGTTACTGCAGTATACCATAGCAGATACACGACAGGTGTCACACGTGCGCACATACATCGTTACTGAGGATGTAGCCCCACAGCTACGTCATTTATTAGCAGATAACCATAGTAGTAGTTATGCAACATTCAGTACGAAATATCATTGGCGGAGCGGTGCTCGCGCTTGGCGTAGCACTGCTCCCCCAGCAGGGCTTTGCGGCAGAACAGTCGATCGCGGAGATCGCGATCAATACCGATGACCTGTCGACGCTCGTATCGCTTGTATCCGCAGCGGGACTGGTGGAGACACTCGACACTGGCGGACCGTTTACGGTATTTGCACCGACCAACGAAGCATTCGCGCAATTACCGGAAGAAGTTGTCAATGTAGTTGTCGGAAACCCCGACATTCTGACCGCAATCCTCACCTACCATGTCGTGGGCGATAAGCTACTTGCGACTGATGTACTCAGTGTGTCATCCATCGGAACACTGCAAGGTGAGTCACTCTCGGTGTCTCTCCAAAATGGGGATGCCTTTGTTGATGACTCACAGATCATTGCAACCGATATCAAAGCAAACAATGGTGTCGTGCACCTGATCGACACGGTACTTGTACCGCAAGCGGCCGTCGAGGCAATTGCCGCAGCGCTTACGCACGACGAGCCAACTAGCGGCGATTCCGCATCGATCGTCGGTATTGCTTCGGCGACCGATGATCTGTCGACTCTGGTTTCATTGGTCTCGTCGGCAGGTCTCGCTGAGACACTCGATACCGGTGGGCCGTTCACGGTGTTTGCACCGACCAACAGCGCGTTTGGAAAATTGCCCGAGCGTGCTGTCAACATCATCGTAAGCAATCCTGACATTCTCAGTTCGGTTCTCACCTACCACGTTGTAGGCGATGAACTGTTTGCTGAGGATGTATTGGCACAGCGTCGTATTGACACGCTCCAAGGCGAGTCACTCATGGTGCGCACATTCGCGGGCGAGCCGTATGTCAATTTCTCAAAGATCGTCGCGACCGATATTGAGGCAAGCAACGGGGTCGTACACCTGATCGATAACGTCCTTGTCCCACGCGAGGCACGTATCGCAATCTTGCGCGCCGCAGTTGCCGAGTATCGAGCATCGATACACTCTCGTGCAGGCGCACGGACGTACATGCGCAGTCACTAACGAGCCGCTTCCCACCGTCAATAGGATGTGGCGAACGGGGGCGGCATATGCCGCCCCCTTTGTATACCGAAAACGACCTATGAGCACACTTTGTCAGAACAGCATCTTTCGGGTAGTATGCGAGCGCATGGATGCGACCCACACACGCCTCGGTCTCTTTACAGAGATCTACGAGGAACACAAAGATATCATATTTTCCTACCTCTTCTATCGCGTGGGACGCGATCGTGAGCGGGCGGAAGACCTAGCGGGTGACGTCTTTTTCAAAGCATTTCGAGCATTTGAGCCGAATGAGCATGCATCACGCGCCCGCCCTTGGCTCTTTACTATCGCACGCAACACGCTTATCGACGCCTATCGCACCCATAAACCGACCGAGGTGCTTGACGAGGAGTCGCTCTTTGACGAGGTCGACCTTGAAGCACTTCTCGATCAGTCTCTTGCCGCCGAGCAGGTACGCGCCAAGATAGACGAGCTCACCCCACACCAAAGGACGTGCATCAGTGCGTATTTTTTCGAAGACGTACCGACCGCACTGATCGCGGAGCGCCATAAGCTTTCACCCGAGTCGGTACGCCAACACATCAGTCGCGGACTCGCATCACTACGCAAAAAATGTACCGCCTTGGGGGCACTGATCATTTCTTTTCTCTCACTATGACCAATCCACTGATCAAACAACTCTCACGATCCACCGATCGACGTATCCGCCTGCGTCTGCGTCTCATTGCGATCAGTCGCTGGATACAAGACCGCAAGCGCGTATTTGTGCTGGGTATCGGCGCACCACTCGTTGCGGCTACCGTTCTGGTACTTGCGGTGTTCTCTCCCAACTACTCGGGTATTGCACCGCGCGCGGATATCGAACGCATTGCGTTCAATGTGCGCGAGGCGCAAGCGCGCGAGATCGAAAAGACCGAGACGGGCATTTATCACCTCAAGCGTGTTATTCGTGAAGGATACGACAAGCCGGCGTTCGTGGCACTGACAAAAGGCGACGTGCTTCCGGCACCCCTTCGCGTAGATACGATAGAAAGCTGGCAGCACAACGACATCTCGCTTGCACTCGTCACCTCAACCGCGCACGAGCATGCATTTCGTGCGTATCTTGCCGTACCGCACAATGGCGAGATCGGCGTGCACTTCTTTGGCGAGGAGCGTAATGACACACTCCCCGAAAGTCGCCATGCATTCGATGCCGCACATGATCTGGGAACGCTCTACACTGCCTTCCGTACCGATGAGCGGCCGAGTATTCCACTCATTCCCGATGACGCTGAGCTTGTTTCGATCTCTCCGCTTATATTTGCATTCTCGCCCGC
>PWVU01000029.1 GCA_003561715.1 Candidatus Kaiserbacteria bacterium
ATACGTCTCAGTTCCTGCAGCTCTTCCTCTGTTGGCTGTCTCGCGTAGAGCATATCTCACCTCCACACGCACTTCTACCACCAACACGGAAAAACGCAAGGAACTTGCTGTGACCTACTTACTAACGGCGTGGTCACCGACACAGACAACATTATTGGCGACAATGCCTGCCACGAGGTGAGCGGCGGCGGGGTGACGGAAACGGGAGTGCTGGACGGCTTAATCAGCACTGCCGAGAATGCCGATGTGGCTGACACCGCATATCGTGGCGGGGGGATGTACAAACGGGAACAGCAAGCGCAGGCTCATCAACATCAACTTTACCATCAACTCCGTCGGGGGAACGACGGCAGGATGGACGACGAGAGCAGCCCTTCTACTCTCATCAGCGGCATCTTCAGGGGCAAGAAGGCCAGGAGGTGCGGGGGTGGGGGCGGTGCAAGACGCGCGGTCCGGGTGGCTCGCGTCGATGGTGGCGCTCTTCGGGCTGCTGCTCGCCGCTGAGGAGGTGGGAAGGCTGTTCCCGTGAAGACTCTGACGGTTTTCAGGGAGTTGGGCCGGCGAAGGGGTTGACAATGTTGTGGATTGATACTACACTGAGACGGACAAAGGGAGTTTTGGCGGCAAAGACGGGACAGTGCCCTCCGATGGTGAGGTTCATCTCGTGGGGGTTAGGAGTATCGGGCGATCATGCTACAACCGAAGTCCTGTCCACCCCTCGGTGCCCTAGGGGTGATGTAGGCTGCAGTTGCGGTTTAGCGGCGGGCACCTGCTGAGTAGGGCTGGACGACAGCAGTTGTTGGCGGGGTGGAAGAATACGGCATTGAGGCAGGAAAGGCTTTTCCGCGCTGGTCCGGATACCTGTGCGGATGAGATGAAGCTAGTAATTTTGGGTCACTAAGTGCTACGAAGGAGGAATACTGATGGATAACAAGTACCCAGCTGAAATAAGCAGGGAGAACCCGTCTGCGATGCTGTTCCTGATCGACCAGTCTGGGTCGATGGTGGATCCTGTTGGCGAGGGTGGTCAGAGCAAGGCAGAGGAGCTGGCGAGCATCATCAATCGACTACTGCAGAACATCATCATTCGCTGCGCGATGGCTGAGGGGGTCCGTGACTACTATCACGTCGGGGTTATCGGTTATGGTGCTCAGGTGGGACCGGCTTTTGCGGGCCCCCCCCTTGCAGAGAAGGATCTGGTGCGCCTGAGCGAGGTGGCAGAGAACCCTGTGCGTGTCGAGGTACGGACGAAGAAGGTTCAGGATGGTGCCGGCGGTCTGGTAGATCAGAAAGTGCGGTTCCCGATCTGGTTCGACCCGGTCGCGAAAGGAGCGACGCCTATGTGCCAGGCGCTCGGCCGCGCACAGTCGGTGCTCGCCCCTTGGCTGGATGAGCACCCAAGCTGCTTTCCCCCTGTGGTCATAAACATCACCGACGGTGAGGCCACAGACCATGACGGGGACGTCACCAACCTGCTCAACGCGGCTGAGTCAGTGAAGGAGCTTAGCAGTAGTGACGGAAACGTCCTGCTGTTCAATGTCCACATCTCCGCGGGAGGCTCGACCCCGATCGAGTTCCCAGACAATGAAGAGGGGTTGCCCAATGAGCATGCCCGCATCCTGTTCAGGATGTCTAGCCTGTTGCCTGACCACCTGAGAGCGGTAGCCCGGCAGGAGGAGTTTTCCGTGTCTGCTGACACTCGCGGGTTCGTGTTCAACGCGGACATGGTGGCAGTGATCAAGTTCTTAGACATAGGGACGAGGCCAAATACCCTCAGGTGATAGGAGCTTAGGTCCGGGGGTCAGCTGCAGGCTCCAGCGGTACCTCTGCGCTGGTATCCGGCACGCAAGGGCGTGGTCGAGCCGGCTTCGGATTGCGAGGGCCTGGGTGCACCAGCTGGCGACCGGGAGGTCTCAGATGAAACTCACTTATTCGGACTTCTGCCTGCCCAAGGCAGGCAGCTCCGCCGGCGAATGCGAGGACGCGTTTTTTACCCAGTTTCCTAGTAGCGGCGATGGGTGGCTTGCCACGTTTGCGATCGCGGACGGGGCAACTGAGAGTATCCTCAGCGGGCAGTGGGCAAACATCCTCGTCCGCCAGTTCTGTAAGCGCGACCGAGGCTTGCCTAGCATTGATGAACGGCTGCTTCAGCAAGCGTACAAGGTATGGGACAGATGGAAGCGCCTCTATTTGCTACGGAGGGTCGAGCGGGGTATACCGATCCAGTGGTACGAGGAGCCTGGGCTCGAGGTTGGGGCATTCTCCACGCTTACAGGGCTCACTCTGTTGAGTGACCCATTTAGGTGGATTGGGACAGCCATTGGCGACAGTTGCTTGTTTCAGGTCCGCGGAGGTCATCTCCGGATCTCGTTCCCGATTCGCCACTCGATGGACTTTGGGCACCGCCCCGAGCTCATATGCAGTGAGCCCTCACGGAATGCCGACATGCTAGACGGAGTTCATCGAGACGGGGGCTATCTGCGGGAAGGTGACCACTTCTATCTAATGTCAGATGCTTTGGCAGGCTGGTTTTTGCGCCAGCATGAAGCCGGCCACCATCCGTGGAAAGAGTTGGCGAGATTCCAGAGTAGATCTGATCAAGTGGTATTCGAGGAATGGGTTACCGGCCTCAGACACGAAGCACGAGTGCGGAATGATGACGTCGTTCTGGTCATGATCGCCACAGACTAAGGAGAGCCGTCGCTATGGCGTGGCCAGCGTTGTCAGATTTCCAAGATGCTATACAGAATCCACAGTTCTGCTTCGCGGACGGTGACCTTCGAAGTGGAACCCCTGTTTATGATCGGATGGGTCTGCCCAAGCCAATCTCGGGGAACTTCGCAAGTGTGTATGAGATGAAGTGTGCTGGTGCTCAGTATGCCGCTCGGTGCTTTCTTCGTGCAGATCTCGACCAGGGGCGTGCCGCTCGTTACGCCAAGATCGACCAATATCTAAGAGATGTGGGCCTGCCATACACGGTGGCCTTTGAGTACTTGGCGCGAGGCATCAGGGTGCGGGGCGAGTGGTACCCAATCCTTAAGATGGAGTGGCTTGCGGGTGACACTCTGGACGTATTTGTCAGGAAGAATCGCTTGGATTCGGCTCTCATGTGCGAGCTGAGCAGACAATTTCTGCAGTTGACCATCGATCTCCGCAGTTCCAGCATTGCACACGGCGATCTACAGCACGGCAATATCCTCGTAGTGGACGAGAATCTGCGGGTAATCGATTACGACGGCATGTACGTCCCAGGGCTGGAAGGGCTACCAAGCGAGGAGATAGGCCACCGTAACTATCAGGATCCTCGACGGACGACTGCGGACTTTGGGCCTGATCTAGACAATTTCTCTGCCTGGGTGATCTTTCTCTCGCTATTAGCTGTCAGCCGGCAGCCGGGATTGTGGGACACCCTCAATGGCGGAGAGGAGTGTCTCCTGTTTCGACAGGAAGACTTCGAGAACCCGCAATCGTCGATGGCTTTTCGAGCTCTCGACACAGTCCAAGACGATCAGCTTCGCCAGCTGGTCTCGTCGTTTCAACAGTATGCGGCTTCGTCTTGGGGAAACATACCACCCTTGGAGAAGCACTGGGCTGATCACGTCAGTCCAGTGCCGACTGCATGGCTCCTACCTGTTTCGCCAGCGAGTGAGCCGAACAGTGGTGTACCCCGGTGGCTGAGTGAGCTGATGGCGATCGGTCTCTGTGAAGAACCACGAGAGAGATACGAATGGATTGAAGGAGTTAGAGAGGATCTGCAAGGCGGTCGTGTTACGACAACCATCGAGTGCGGTAGATGTGGAGCAGAGAGCGACAAGTCGCTTGTCTACTGTGCGAACTGTGAAGCTGCTCTGCTCAGAGTATTGGTTGAGTGCTGTCACTGCGAGAAGTTCATTCCCTGCAACTGCCTGTACTGTCCGTGCTGCGGCGGAGAACTCTGAGACCCGATAGGTAGCGGCGGAATGGTTCTGTGCACAAGGGAGAGAATATCTGCCAACAGCCGATTGTGTGACAAGACTAGGATAACGGGTTCATCCGGGTGATGTCATAGAGGACCACGTCAAATGCAATCAAGTGCTCGGGCCGAACTGCGATCTTGAGGCCAGCAGGGATGTCGCTGGTTTGCACAAAGTCTGTGGGGAACAACTGCTGCAGGGGCCCAATCAGTCATTGGCAGTACGTCAGAGCTCTCGGTTGACACCTCCAGTGCCGGGTGGAGACCCGTGCACATTGGTAGAGATGTGACCAAGGACTCGTTAAAGGGAGTTGGGTTCTAGATGCGGGTGGGCGCTACAAGTTGGACAAGGAGGGATTTGCGGGTAGAGTGATACTCGGATACCTGCTGAGCCATATAGGCCTTTCTTCGCCTGGCTGCCCTTATATGATATGAGAGGAACCGATGTGAGTGTGCGCTATCTGCCGGGGCTGGGCTTTCGTGCAGGTCAGCGGAGGTCTTTGAAGATGGTCGGCGATCCATCGAGCAATATCGCTGTTGGCGACATTGTGGCCTTCTGGGGCAGGGATGCCGGCGCTAGGTTGGATGTACCATGCGCTCATGATTACAATACAGTTGTCGGGATCGTTCTCATCCGCTAGAGGCGGGCTTTAGGGGGTCAACCATTTATGAGATGTCCGAATGCGAAATGCAGGCACATAATCCCAGACACAGCTCGTTTCTGCGCGTATTGTGGCGAAGCCTGTGGCGGGAGCGCGTGGTGGTCACTCCTGCGAGGGCGGCGTGGAGTAGTTGCGCGTGTGGGGGCAGTGGCAGCGATTGTGCTGACGGTAGGGGCATTCGGCATTGCACGAATGCTGTCGGGCGAGCCGGAGTCAGCTGCCCCAGAGGTGGAGACGACAGATGCCCGGGTTGGAACTCCTGTGTGGACGAGCACACCGACGCGTGTCTTGCCAACGAAGACCCCAGCGCCGACTCGGACCCAGAGCCCCACGCCAACTCCTGAGCGTGTGGAATCCGGAAATACGGGCGAATCAGTGGATGTTGGAGCCGCGGATGAAGCGATGACGCGGAGAGGCGCCATGCTGGACACCATCATCGTGGTTGAGGAGCCTTCTGCTGATCAGGCCATCACCCGCCTCGAGGTGGGGGAGCTTGATCTTTACGCCTTCACCGTCTCGAG
>PWVU01000076.1 GCA_003561715.1 Candidatus Kaiserbacteria bacterium
GCATACGATAGCGAATCAATATTCTTTGATGACATCCAGATTCCTCTACCTCGAGAGAGATTTTCTGATTTCAAATTGTATTCATGCAGGACTCGCCCTATTTTCTTCATTCAGGACAATAATGGCGATGTGTTTGGAATAGAAGGATGGAATAGTATGAAAAACGATCGCCCCGAACTAAAGTCGTTGCGTGACATTGACGGTATTTCAGAAGAACAATACGTGGATGAAAATATGTTTCTGGAAAGTTGCAAATTGGTTCATTCAGCCTAGATTTTCACTAGCCTGTTTGCCTTTTTGTAAAGCTACAGAACCGAGACTTCATTTTGTACAGCCCCCCACTCTTTGTTGGGGTCTTGGTCTCAGACACACTCGTTGAGTGTTACGGCTCTATGATAATGATCGGTTCGGTGGTGTAGCGCGCGAGTGGGATATACAAGCCCAGATTATCAAGCTCCATCGCCGGCAAACTGTAAATGATATGCACTCGTAGACGATAGGTATCCGGTGGAGCATTTCGAAGACGAAAACTTATTTCTTTCACTCCATCGCCGTAGTTGCCTACCGTCGCCGTGTATTGGTGAATTTCCTCATTGTCTTCATTGAAAAGAACAAACATAGCCACAATGCCTGCTTCTGGAGAGTGACCCAATAGGTCCAAGTCAACTTCCAGGATATCTCCATTTGCAAGCGTGAGAACATCTGTGGGTTTGTAGATCGCAACAAGATCGGGTGTATCGCGCATTGGTTCGGGTGTAAAGGTAACTTCCTCGGTATCTCCGTTTACAACAATAGTTCCCGCGCGCGTTTCGAAGCGCCAGTAGCGCACGTCAAATTGACTCCAAGATATATTTTCGTCATAGCAAGGTCCCACATCTGTACGACTATCTATGTCAACATATGCCGATATACGGATGGTGTCCATGTGTGCTTTTGCCAGTTCAGTATGACGCGCTACATCGGGACCGCGACAGGAAGGTACCGCGAGTGGTGGATCATCCTTTACCCTTTTCACGGGGCATGCCGCAAATTGACAGTTCGGTCCTGCTCTGCCGACGAAAGACCCATCCCAACACTCCAGCATATCCGGCGTACATGGTGCGGGCTGAACTTCCATTGGTGGGCTGTCTTGTCTTGCTGCTGATGTTCGCGCTTGTGATTCAGACACGGAAGCACTCTCAATGTTAGTCTCAACCTCTTCAAGCGGGGCTTCATCCTGCACGTCTTCATGAGGGTTTTCATCATCGAGGCGTTCAGTGGTATGTGTGCCAAGTGCCGTTTCCTCGTCCGTTGCATTGTGAGCTGTTGATATATACCACGCTACTGCCACAAGACCGCTTATTGCACACAATATCACCACTGTGATGCCGGGGAGACCAAACCGAATTGAGTGAGTGGAATGTGGGTTCATGTACTAACCTACTCTATCGCAATTTAGGTATGTGCGGAACGCATAGTTTGGGTATAACAGATGATAGAATAGTGGCACCAGTCCGCTGGAGGGATCCGCTCTAGATATGAGTACCGACCTCGCGTATACTTGATTAATATGAAAAATACTCTCGTGTATGTTATCGGCGCACTTCTGCTTATTGGCGGAGTAGTGCTCTATATGTCGCTTAATGGATCAACGGATATCGAAGAACCGACAGATCTGTTGTCGGAAGAGACTCTCGTGGATGAAGAGTCGGTGATAGATGGGCATAAACATGCACGATACCGTATGCCTGATGGTACGTCAGTGACACTTTCCGATGGGATTGCGGAGACGTTTGTTGAAGAAGACGAGAGCATTCCGCCGATCGTCACTCGCCACTTTGGAGACGAACTGTTCAAAGACCTTAGCGGAGATGGGCGCGATGATGTCGTGTTCTTGCTTACTCAAGATGCAGGTGGAAGTGGGACATTTTTTTATGTAGTCGCCGCCCTCAACACTGATGAGGGGTTTTACGGTTCCCAAGCACTTTTGCTCGGCGATCGTATTACACCACAGAGTATCGAATCAGGACCGGGTACGCAGGTCATTGTGAACTACGTCGATCGGGCGCCGGATGAGCCGATGACCGCGACACCTTCGGTTGAGGTATCCCTGCATCTGGTGCTTAATACCTCTACTATGCAGTTTGAAGAGGTGTCTCCCGAGTTCGCAGAAGAAGAAGCAGAAGCAGATCAGGCGGGCATGACGCTTGAAATGAAGACTTGGATTTGGGAAAAGACCGAGTATACCGACGGACGGGTAGTGACGCCCTCAACACCGGACGAGTTCACACTTGCGTTCTCGCGTGAGGGATCTGTTTCCGTTGGCACCGACTGCAACTCAGCGGGCGGCTCGTATACCGCAGAGAACGGATCGCTCACTTTTTCTGAGCTTTTCTCAACGCTTATGTATTGTGAAGGATCAGTTGACTCCGAGTTCATCGCGTCATTGGATAGCGTAGACGGGTACGCATTTACGCCGGAGGGTATGTTACATCTTTTGTTAAAGGATGATGAAGGCACCGTGGTGCTTAGGTAGCTGGCATAGAATGGACTGCGACAGTCTTGTGTGAAAAGGTGAGGTATGAAACTGTACCGATACAGTCCAGTCGAAGATCGAGATACACTGTTTCAAGCACTGCTACATATTCATCGTGAGTGCTCCAAGCTTTGCTATGCATCGCTCGGGGAGTACGTGCCGGTTGCGGGGAATATCGGCTTCTTTTGTCACTATGATGATGAGTATCGTGTGTTGACCGAGCTACGCGAGAGACTGACCGACGCATCAGACAATATCAACCAAAAGTATTTCCGTCTGCATGAGCCGATTAGGTTTTCCGCTGAGGGCAATATTCCGGAGGCAATCTACACATATCTCTATATCCGTAAACCCGATATCTATCGCGCACAGGTGGGCGATGTCGACTTTGTAATGGAGCAGGAGCGCTATCAAGAC
The DNA here is from genome assembly GCA_003561715.1 of Candidatus Kaiserbacteria bacterium. Taxonomy (GTDB): domain Bacteria; phylum Patescibacteriota; class Minisyncoccia; order Phycocordibacterales; family UBA12088; genus CSSED11-315. The sequence continues at coordinate 2,933 of PWVU01000076.1, forward strand.
TTGAAAGGGAGGTTGCAGAATGATGACAGTATTCCCGGCGCTCGCGTTTTCCCACGTGCGGATCTTGATATGATCGAGCTGTATGATCCGGATGTCGATGTGCTGGGGTATGTGCGTGTGCGAGATGTGGGAGAGTAAGTTTGAATCAAAACATATGAATAATCACATTGAGACGAGTCGTATCTCGCTCGATCGAGCGACTAATGGTAGTATCCTTGCATGAGCAAGGTATGCGATCACACAAGTGTTGGTATACTCGTTTGGAAAAGTGATACGTTGTTGCTTATTGAGCGAGCGCGGTTTCCGTTTGGATACGCGGTTCCTGCAGGACATGTCGACGGAGACGAGACATATGAGGTTGCCGCAAAGCGCGAGCTTTTCGAGGAGGTGGGGTTGCAGGCGACGTCACTTCGATTACTCTTTGAGGGAAGAAAAGAGAATCTCTGCAGAAGGGAAGGGGGTACGTGGCACTATTGGAAATTATACGAAGCAGAGGTGACCGGAGAGCTTGTGCCGTGCAAAGACGAGACTAAACACGTGGGGTGGTATGCAAAAGAAGACCTTGTGCGCTTTGCAAAACGCACCGAGAAATACATTGCGGGCGATATCTCGGAGCAAGAGTGGGAGCAAGACCCCGGCTTGGAACTTGTGATGTATGAGTGGTTCAGGGAGATGGGGTTGTGTAAGTTTGCGTCATTTTAATGTGCGCGAATATCGTTCGTATAACTACGTTATTACAGATACCCCAGACGCGTAAACAATTCCACCGAGGGCGGAGTTAGTTTAAGGTCTTTGAGTTCATGCAGGTCGGTCCATCGATATGTTACAAGGTCGTCGTGCAGTGTGATCATCACCTCGTGTGCAGGTTTATCCAAAACCGTCTTGTATATGTAGAATCGCATCTTACATACCACCTGCTCGTCGGTCTCTTTCAGTGTCTTTACAGACTCCCCGGTTCCGATGTCATCTATAAGCTCTATGTCGTCTGGTGCAAGCGTGATGCCGGTCTCTTCCGCGACCTCACGCACGAGCGCACTTTCTTTGTCTTCGTTCTCTTTGACCCCACCACCTGGAATATGCCAGCAATCCGCATACACTCCGCCATCATGCGGGTCTTTCATGCCTTGAAATAGCTTACCGTCGTCTGAGAAGATAAGCGCGGAAACGATGTCTCTATGTATGGTGCGCATGTGGTCTGTTGCCGATTATGGTAGCATAGATGTAGCGCTGGGAATACATTGTCCCGGTTACGACAGCAAACACATGCAAACATCAGAAAGGCAAGTACGAGAAGGGCATATACACACTCCCGACGGTAAGGTTTGGTACAAAAAGGTTGGAGACGACGGGAATACACCCCTGATAGTGTTGCACGGCGGTCCCGGGTATCCGCACGATTACTTGGAGTCACTGCAAGATCTCGCTGCTGAGCGACAAGTGATTATGTATGATCAGCTCGGCTGCGGAAACTCCGATACGACAACCGACCCTGCCTTGTGGACACTTGAACACTTTGTGGAAGAACTGGACTCGGTGGTGCGCCACCTTGAGCTGGAGCGCTTTCATATTCTTGGCCATTCGTGGGGTTCCGCACTTGCTGTTGCATTTGCGCTTGGGAAACCGAAGGGGTTATCGCGGCTGATTCTTTCCGATCCTCTGATCAGTGCGCCTCTGTGGATAAAAGATGCAAAGCGACTGATCGCACACCTGCCGCCAGATATGGCTGATGCACTCCGCACGCATCCTCATGATTCAGCGACATATCGTGAAGCCATGAAAGAATACTATAAATGCTATGTGGTGCGACTCGATCCGGTGCCCGATGCATTCAAGCGAGCCAAAGCAAAGATGAATCCGGAACTATATGCGCACATGTGGGGCGATGAGGAGTATGAAGCCACAGGCCTCTTGAAAGATCTTGATCTTTCAGTGCGTTTGTTCGAGATTGCCGTCCCTACACTTGTGCTTTGTGGGCGGTATGACGAAGCAACACCGGAAGCCTGTGCAACCTTTCAGAGTTTGCTGCAGAATGGATCTCTTGCTGTCTTTGAAGAAAGTGCTCATTATCCGTTCTGGAATGAGCGAGAGTTATATATGACCGCTGTATCGAGATTCTTGCAAGATGAAGCCTGTCAACCTCATCAATAATGAATGGAGGAGGGTATAGTGCGTTGGGATTGGTACCATTCCCGGCTA
>PWVU01000008.1 GCA_003561715.1 Candidatus Kaiserbacteria bacterium
CGAACGCAGTGAGACACCGCGCTGACTCCTTGTAAGCGTATGGTTTCAGATCTATTTCACTCCCCTCTCGGGGTTCTTTTCACCTTTCCCTCACGGTACTTGTTCACTATCGGTCTTCATGTGTATTTAGCCTTACCGGTTAGTACCGGCAGATTCACACGAGCTATTCGTGTCTCGCGCTACTCAGGTATAACGACAAGGAAGATATATGATTTTCGCGTACGGGGCTGTTACCCGCTGGGGCCGTGCTTCCCAACACGTTCCGCTAACCATACATTTTGTAACTTCCTACATGCAAGCATGTCACCGTTACCCTACAACCCCGAGCACATCGCGCGAAGCGCGATGTGCGAGCGTTTAGCGTTCAGTCATTAGCGTTCAGGCCAAAAACACTTTGTGTTTTTGGCGGCGCGACTTCGTCGCGCTCTAAACGCTCTACGCTTTTCGCTCAACGCTCACATCGCATTCCATGCGATGTGCTCGGTTTGGGCTCCTTCCGTTTCGCTCGCCGCTACTCAGGAAATACCGGGAATTCCATTCCTCTCGATCAATGGACGATCGAAAAGAACGAAACTCCGCATATTGGTCTCTTTTCCTCCGGGTACTAAGATGTTTCAATTCCCCGGGTACGCCCCCAGCACTAACTTTAGCATCGTTGTGCGTGCGCTTTTCGATATCCCGTAGAATATCGATTCGCAACGCTTTCATTGGACTTGTGTGCGTAATTCGTATTGCACAACAAGCACAATGCCAAAGTTAGTGCTGGGTCACTGACAGAGCCAGTGGGGTTTCCCCATTCAGAGATCTCCGGATCAAAGGTTGCTCGGCACCTCCCCGAAGCTTATCGCAGCCTGCTACGTCTTTCATCGCCACATGAAGCCTAGGCATCCACCATACGCCCTTACTGTAGATTTCCTATCAGGAAATCTAAAAACCGTTTTTAACTTTGTGATTGATTGCTTTTTTGCCGAGCACCCATGCAATAGGTACTCGACTGCTCGTGAATGTATTACGTAGATGATGCACGCGCCCAGAAAGACCTCAATTGATGTCAAGCACGTGCGTCCACGCAATACCCGCCTCATTTCTATCACCACGATAGAAATGAGATTTCGTTGATGTATGAAGTTGTCAAAGATCCTGCTTATGGCTCAAAAAAAACCGCTCGGAGCGGTTTGGTGAGACAACGCCAACGTATCGGGCTATCTCGTCCGCTCTACACAACGATTAGTTTTAAATCCCATAAACACGTGAACGTAAGTATATAGAAAGAAAACGGATTGTCAACAATTGGCATATGCTGAAACACGCACGGATGTTTTGAGTCATCGTATCGACTCAAAACAGCAAAAACGTCCCACAAAAGACTATATTTGGCTCTTTATCTGCACCCGGGGAGTAAGTATGCATATTGTAAAAAACTGCTATGCATAGTTCGAGCTCAGCATGTGGGGAATACCCTGTGGAATACGGTAGAGTAGTGCGGGGATACACTTCACGTGTGAACCATGCGCTATCGTATGTATTCGAAAACGGTTACGCCAAAACGAGATGACGGGGCGCAGAGCGCCCCGTCATTGCGTTTTCACATCGCACACACCTTGGTGCGCGCGAACTATTTTCGCGCCGTCAAACTCTCGTGCGCCGATGCAACGATCTTTGCCGCGGTATCGCGTCCGCCAAGACCGAACGCGAGTCCGGTTGCCAGCGAAAGAGCAACTACAATACCGGTAAACAGGATCTGCAAGAATTCCTGTGCAACACCCAACTGGTTGAGTGCCGCAAAGAATGCAAATACCCAGATCGCCGTGCGCGCAACTGTTCCCAAAAACTCGGCGGATGTAACATTGGCGCTTTTAGCGGCACCCGTGACAAAGTTTTGCACCACCTCGGAAAGCACCGCCGCGACCATAAGAATAAGGACCGCAACAAACACCTGTGGCAAGAAGCGCAAGACTACATCCGTCAAGAAGAAGCTGACCTGATGCAATTTCATTACATCAAGAGCCGCCACCAGGAAGACTGCGAAGATAAACCACTTCACCAGCGCGCCCAAAAATCCCCCCGCGCTCAAGCGATATCCGGAGCGCTCGACAAACGACTGTACGCCAAGTCGCGCAAGCACATCGTCGATCTTTAGTGCACCGATAAGACCGGAAACCACTTTCCCCAAGGTCTTGCCGATCGCCCAACCAACGATGAGTATGGCAAGCGCGGCGAGTACGTTTGGTAATAAAAGTGCAATCTGATACCAGAGATCCTGGAACGATCGCAACAATACTTCAGTCCATGTGTTCAGTTCCATAGGTTATTGGTAGGTGCACAAACGCATTCCCCCGGCGCGCGCACCCATGAATACTTAACAAATAACTAATAACGACCTGTTCCCATATCATACCACGTATCGAGGGAGCGCTACGCCATACTAACCACAGGGGCGATTGTCAAGAAATGTCGATTTTGTCCAATAACACCAAATGCGGGTAATCGAACACGTCCCGTATGAGACGATCTTGTATGCTGGAGCGATAGTAAAAATCCTCTGTCGAGAGACATGCGTATGAAAGCTCTCTACCCGCCTCGATCTCGTACGTACGGATCGCCTGCGCCAATGCATCCTCGTCAATTTTGTCGCCCACGACCAAGAGGTCGAGTCGCTGTTCCCAGTTGTGCATAAAAAATCCACTTGCAACAATGAGACGCATGCGCCCAGTCGAACGGATCAAGCGCATAAGCTGATCAGGCGACATGGTGATCGTTTCAAGAAGGAATTGCCGCAATGATTCGTAGAGCGGATTTGCAGTGTCAATTTGAAATCCTTGGAGTTTGCGTTTCTGGGCGCGTCCGTTCTTTTCGATCGTCGTCGTGAATTCCTTCTTTTTTATGATCTCGGCACGTACCAACGCCGCCGCTTCGCGCGCAACGACCGCGGGCGTGGTGCGAATACGCTTGGCAATTGTCTCTTTGTCGTACACCTCGCTCGGATTGAACATACACAAACGCAAGAGGCGCGTGCGCGCCGTTCCCCCCATCAATTTTGCCACCATATCCATAGCGAGTGCTATTGTAGCATAGGTGAAAATTATGAACGGGAAGAGCGCCACGCGACACCCTCCCCGTCAATTGCGGAGCACGAGTGCTCCGCCGTATTTCGGCTCCCCTAGCCCAGCGGAACAATCGGGGTGGGCTGCAATATTGGATCGTAAGGCGGCATTCCCGCGTCCCAGAGTACGAAGAGAGCCGCGAAAACAAGAAGGACGGCGATTGAGAAAATGGGGAGGATGATGCGCATCCCGAGACTCCACTCTTTTTGCTTGGCAACAATGAGTGAACAACAAACTCTTTCTTTGCAAACTCAAATCGCGCGGGCATGTGCCCGCGCGATTTGAGTTGTCTATTTTTTTGTTTGGTTACTTCAGCGTCACCTTGTCACAAGTCGCTAAGGGTTATTCGGAGCAGAGCTCCTCAAATCCTAAGCGCTGCGAAGCTTTGCACTTGATTTTCTAACTCACTTCGCTTGTAAGATAATCTATGCCCGCCTCAGCGCTTTGTCGTCCCTCGGACGCGCGCTTCCGGCTCTAACGTTACCCTTCCGTATTACTTCAGGGTAACGTTAGCTCCGTCACAGTCACTAACGTATTTTTTCCTTCGATCAAAATACGAAGTGCTCTGACCTGGTCTCAGCCCTCTCTCGTACCTGGGCACGCGGGCTCTTCTTACAGAAGCTGTACACCTTTTGGATATTTACTTCGCTCTATCGAGACTCAGAAATATCTCAAAAGGTCTTGCGATGCTCCAAGCATTCGCATCTCACGGCTCTGGAGCTAAGGCTCCGCTTCCGTGTTACTTCAGCGTCACCTTAGCTCCAGCTTCTTCGAGCTTTGCTTTGATCTCGTCCGCTTCTTCCTTGGCAACACCCTCTTTAATCATCGCGGGCGCGCCATCTACCATGTCTTTTGCCTCCTTGAGACCGAGACCGAGAATTTCCTTAACGACCTTAATGACCGCGATCTTCTGCGCACCGGCATCAGTCAATTCTATTGATACCGTCGAGGAGCCGGCATCATCACCCGCATCTCCTCCCGCCGCAGGTCCCGCAACTGCAACTGCCGCCGCAGATACACCAAACTTCTTCTCGAAGAGCTTCACAAGCTCATTAAGCTCAAGTACGCTCATCTCCTCGATCGCTGAAACGATCGCCTTGAATTTCTCGGGAACTTCAACCTCGGCTCCTGCGTCATCCGCAGGAGCGTCAGTTGCCGGAGTCGCCGCCTCTGCCGGAGCTTCAGTTGCTTCTTCGGTCTTCACTTCTTCGGTAGTCTCTTCTGTCTTTTGTGGTTCGTCTGACATAAGCTAGTTGTTAGTTTCTAGTTGTTAGTTTCCAGTGAAGAAAAACGCTATGCGCTTTTCTTCTCCGCCCGACACCATTTCTTGTCACGGGCTCGCGCTACATATGCCTATTTGGCGCGCGCTTCGCCCGAAATAGTGTCCGGACTCCAAAGCGCTATGAGCGCTTTTCCGCGATCTGATTGAGTGCGATGACCAATCCTTGGACCGGGCTGTTGATGACATTAACGAACATGCCACGAAGCTGGTGCATGCCGGGGATCGACGCGATCTCCTGCATTTCGCTTGCACTGCGGTACGTTCCTTCAAAGATGCCGCCGACAATCGCCAGTTTGCCGTCACTTTTCTTGGCAAACTCTTGCACTTCGCGAGCGGGCGCCACGGCGTCCGCGCCGTAGGCGATCGCCAGCTGTCCCTCAAATACCGGACGCTCGCCGGTTACCGCCTGCGTATCAAGCGCACGATTGATCAGGGTCTTTTTTGCAACATAGTACGACACCCCTTCTTCCTTGAGCTTATTGCGCATCGCGTGTTCATCAGCGATAGCATAGCCGTTGAAATGCACAAAGGTGACTGTTGTTGCATCAGACAAGATCGTATTAAGTCTTTCGGCGATCTCTTGTTTTTTTGCTTTGGTTATAGCCATAAGGTAGCAGTTAGGGGTTAGGGAGTTAGGAATTAGCGTTCTAAATCCTTAATCAGTCCCAAGAGCA
>PWVU01000079.1 GCA_003561715.1 Candidatus Kaiserbacteria bacterium
ATAGTACTCCCGCAATCGCCACCAATGCGACCCCCGAAACCGCAAGTATCCGCTTTGCGCTTCTTTTCTTTTTCTGTGTTACCTCGCCGGTATCGGCGTCGTCGGAAAAAGGCGCTTTACGAGCCTGCTCACAAGCCCGCACCTCTCGGTGGAAGGTGATCTCGTCTACGTAGCGAACACCTCGAATATTCCGCACGTCCTTGGCACATACACGCATCACCTCATCGAACGGTACGCCACGTTCGTGTGCCCACGCTTTCGCCGCATATTCTGATATGTATCGTGATCGTCCCAAACGTACCACATCGCCTGCGTGAGACTGTCCGTGTGATGATTCGGGGGGTATGATATTGTGCATGGATTTCACCTGTTACGTGTGTTGCATATACAATCTGTCCCCCTCAGATTGCAAAGTCTCCGCCTATACCTCTATAAAAAACTAGGATCCCTCAAAAAAGATAACCGCAAGGTAGAGTAATCCGATTGCCACAAGAACGACCATCGACCACAGCAGTACCTTTATAAGTGCTCGCCGACGGCGTGGACGTCTCGAATGCTTCTTTTCTTTAGTACGCGGGCGGACAAAGTCGGCACCTTGCTTCTTCAGCGGTTTACTACTTTCCGCAATACGAACCGGCGCCGCGGACGCACGTTTTTTGATAGCGTCGACCACAGGGCGCTCAGCTGTACGCACCCGATCTGTACGAACATGCGGCTGGGATACTGTGCCGGGCCTGCGACGAGCTGTACGCCGAGGCGCAATGCCGTCTGGTGTCGTTGGTTGATGCACCTCATCGACCAACGTCTCATGCTCAGGCTCTACCGGATCATAGGAATATTCAATCGGTTTTCCTTTTTCATATCGAACATGCATTGACCCAAGCATCTGCGCTTGTCGCTGTCCACGCTCACGTTGAATCCGTAATTGCTCAGGCGAAGCGGTGCGAATACCGATAGTGCGTACGGTGGATACCGCCTGCATAGAAGCACGTGGTCGATTCTGCTCCACTGCAACCACTTGCTCGGTAGCAACCAGCACCTCCTCCTGTTGGTCGATCTCACCCTCGCGCGGTTCCAGAACACCATCATGGTGCGCGTTCTGCACAGACTTTGATGACTGGGTTGGTTTTCGACCTGCCAGACGCTTGGCAAACGTCATAGGCTCCGGCTCAGGCTCTTCTTCAAAAAGTTCTTGTTCGTCTTCTTGTTCTTGAGCTTTCTGCTCAGCTTCCAATCTTGCACGCTCCGCTTCCTCTTCTTTTAGTTTTTCTGCGCGCTGACGCGCTTCTTCCTCCTCTCGCGCCGCTTCTTCCTTGGCGCGGCGCTCCAAGAGGTCTCGCTCGGAAACATACCATACGCGCCCAACCAGTTTTGCATCGACCGAGCCAAGACGTGCCCACTGCCCGATCTGATCACGAGTATAGCCAAATCGCTCCGTCACCACCTTGGGTGCCAGATAGCGCTCCCCACCGATCTCACGTACATCCTCCCCATCCATATGCATATTCAGTATACCTTACTACTAAGCAACAACGTACCTCTCTTTCCCCTAGTCGGCGATCTTTGCAATAAGCAACTCGCGTAATCGAACGGGATTTGCCGACCCCTTTGAGCGCTTCATGCCTTGCCCCACCAGAAACTGCAGAGACGCTTCTTTACCTGCTCTGTATTCTTCCACGACCGCCTGGTGCTCAGCAACGATCTCCTCAGCCATCACGCCGAGCGCGTCATCATCATCTACCTGTAGCAACCCCTCTCGCTCGGCGATCGCATGCGGGTCACCTCCTTCAACGACCCATGCACGCAATGTGTCTTTGGCACCACGGGAGGATACCGTATTATCAGCCACCATGTCGATGAGTGCGGCGAATTCAGCCGGTGACTGAGCGATGATTGCACCGAGCGACGCCACTCCTTCCTGGACCAGCCCCAGCACATCGCTGGTCAAATAATTAACCGCAAGACGGATGCGGGTACTATCCCCCTTAAGACGAGTGCATACTTCATCAAAAAACGCCAAAAGCGCAACATCCTGCACCAACAGCTCGGCATTCTCGGCACTGATACCCAGTTTACCCACAAGCCGCGCGCGTGTCTCCCAAGGTAATTCAGGCAAGGTCGCCCGCACCTTGTCATCGGTAAATTCGGGAATACGCGAGATACGAAGCTTTGGCAAGTCCGGATCGGGGAAATAGCGATATTCTTGGGCTTCTTCTTTTACTCGTTGCGTAAAGGTCTTTTGCCCCGCCTCGTCCCATCCGCTTGTTTCTTGCACGATCTTCTCCCCCTTTTCAAGAAGCGCAATATGACGCTGGATCTCATAGGCGATCGCTCGCTCAACCGAACGAAACGAGTTGAGGTTCTTTACCTCGACTTTGGTGCCCAATGGTGCACCTTCTTGAGCAACCGACACGTTCGCCTCAACACGCATCTCACCCTTTTCCATGTTTGCCCCACTTGCCCCGAGTGTACGCAACAAGGTGCGCAACTCCCGAGCAAACGCTGAAGCTAAGGTGGCATCATGTATAACCGGCTCGGTCACCAACTCCATCAGCGGCACCCCCGCGCGGTTAAAATTAAGATTACTGTATACCGCGTCTTCATGGAGGGAGCTCGCGGTATCTTCTTCCAAATGAATACGAGTAAGTGCGATGCCATTGATCGACCCACCTACTACCAGCGGATATTCGTACTGGCTGATCTGATACCCTTTCGGAATATCGGGATAGAAATAGTTCTTGCGATCGAATTCGGTAAAATCCGCAATGGTGCCACCAACTGCCGTGCCGATACGCACCATATGGCGCACCGCCTCGCGATTTATGACCGGAAGTGTGCCGGGATGCCCCATACAGATCGGGCATACAGTATGATTCGGACGTGGTTCATCAGGGTCATTTGGGCACCCGCAGAACATCTTGCTTTTCGTCTTCAATTCAGCATGAATTTCAAGGCCGATCGTGGGGATATAGGTCATAGAAAGTAAGTGTGTCAGTTGATATGTTCGGTGGAAGAGTTGTCGCGCTCCATAGTACCAGAGGGAACATGCTGTGCCAAGAAAGCGCTGAGACGTGCAGCAAGTGTGGCAACTGATGCGTCGTCCAGTATGGAGACGCTCACCACCTCATTGGTTACATGCTCGGAGAACATCGCCCGTATTCGCTCACACTCATCTGCGGTATGCAAATCGCTTTTCGTCAAGATGACCAGCTCGGGAATGGAGAGTAGTGCGGAATCGTATTTCCCAAGCTCGGCTCGTACCGTATCATACGTCGCACATACATCCGGCTCGTCGCTTGCAACGCAATGCACCAAGACATGCGTGCGCGCGATATGCTTGAGGAACTTGATACCCAAGCCGCGCCCAAGGGATGCGCCTTCAATCAGCCCGGGAATATCCGCAAGCACATAGCCATGGAATGCACCGAGATTAGGATCAAGTGTAGTAAAGGGGTACGCGCCCACTTTGGCGCTCGCGTTAGTAAGCGCATTCAGGAGTGACGACTTGCCGGCATTCGGCAGACCGACAAAACCGACATCGGCAATGAGCTTCAAAGTGAGCTTGAGTGTCGCGCGCTCACCGAGCTGCCCGGGCACCGCGTAGCGCGGCGCTTGATCGGTCGCCGACTTAAAGTGTTCATTTCCATGCCCGCCGTTTCCACCGCGCGCGATCAGTACTTCTTGTCCTTCATACAGAAGCTCAAACGATTCACCGGTCTCGACCTTATGTGCGACGGTCCCGACGGGGACATTCAGACGAAGCGGCCTGCCGCCCGCGCCGGTCTCGCTGTTTTTACGTCCGTCTTCTCCCGCCTGCGCTTTCAAAGTTTCGCCCTCTTGGTAGGCGCGCAATTGCATGATATCGCGTACGGCAACCAGATAGACATCTCCACCGACCCCGCCATCACCTCCCGCAGGTCCACCAAACTCCCGAAACTTCTCATGCCGAAAACGAACGACTCCGTCGCCACCCTTCCCCGCTTCCACGATGATCGTTCGCTCATCAACCAGTGCCATAATAGATGCAAGCGTACCATGTCAGGTATCGAGCGCAAGGCGTAGTAAAGTGCGTGCGCCTTCAAGCGAACACGCACCTACTACAAAGCCTTTATCGTGGCAAAAGAGAGCGTCAGGAACGCCGGTAACGTCTTGCAGCTTTTTATCTTGCAGACCTCTCCATGCAAGTGGGAATAGTTTCTTATACCCGAACAGTTTGCCCGATTCCGCAACACATTTCACTCGGAACACTCCTTCGCGTTCAATATCAGGATATATAACGAATAGTACATCGGGGTAATCTTCCACGGCATGCTGCCATGAACAGTTACTACTCAACTCTATCCACCACTTATCGGTTGCCTCAAGACGGGCTTGCGTTACCAATACGGAAGCTTCTTGTTGAGCGTGTGCGTGCGCAATAGCCCGCAGAATGATGTAGAAGCTTCAGCGCCGCAACCGCAAACACGTCGTCGGCATGGAAGTTTCCGTTATGAGTGACGATACGCATTGATCACAACAATTTAGACACGGTCCAATTGACCGCCGACATGATAACGGCACCGATGAGGGCGGGAACAAATCCATCTATTGTAAAGCCGATAACAAAAGATGCGACAAACCAAAGCAAAAGCGCGTTCAGAACAAAGCTGAACAACCCAAGCGTGATCAGGTTGATAGGAAGTGTGAACACATAGAGAATAGGTTTGACGGTGATATTGAGCAGTCCCAGCACGAACGCAACAATAAGCGCAGTATAAAACCCGTCGACAAAAAAACCGGGCACAAACTCAGTAATAAGAAGCAGTGCAAATACAATTGCAAGAAAGCGTGTCAAGAGCGTAAGCATGGGAGTATGCTAGCACATCAGGGCGAGATAGTGCACCTCCTTTGAAAACTTCAAATCCCAAGCACCAGGTTCCAAACAAACCTCAAATCCCCGAATTCAACATGCAAAACTACTAACTAAAGACCCGGCGCTACCAC
>PWVU01000115.1 GCA_003561715.1 Candidatus Kaiserbacteria bacterium
CTCAAGCAAAAGCTTGATACACTATGGTCGATGATTATCAAAATACAACGTGACCACGGGCTGGGAAAGTGTGCGTGTGGCCGTTCCTGATTTCGGTGCCCTTTTGTTATGAGCTAGAGCGAATAAGCTCCGACTAGGTTAATTGCGAATACGCTCCGAAAAATCTTCTTTATCTATATACTCCCGCACACGTTCGCTGATGTGCGCTTGTGCACGCGTGGCTTCGAATGAGACGTTGGTCTTGATAAGCCCGAGGTCGTAGGCGAGTTGATCGGAGTAGGCGGGAAGGATCACTTTATAGGTAAAGGGGATGCGGGTACGATCGGCTATGCTGTTTACATGCCGGACGATATTGGTGGTGCAGGTATTGGTAAGGGTGTTGTAGAACTCCGGCATCTGGTGCAGGTCATTTGCACGCGCAAGCATATCGACAAATACCTCACGGATCTTTTCGCGGGGCGCATCGATCGGATAGAGGTATACATCGTCATTTCGATGGATGGCACGCAAACCGATCAGGTCTTGTTCGCTTGCGATGACATACATGATCTCGTAGCGACGAAACAGTCCTTTGAACGCAGAGAACGTGTCGCCTACTTGCTTGCGGATCTCGACAGATACCGCAACATACTCGCCGTTGTCAAAACCGAACGTCAAGAACGTATGTGCCGGTCCCGTCCAATCCCCAAACGGCACGTAGATAAAATCAACCGAGGAGATAGTGTCGAGGTCGAACGTAGCATCGTAGTGGCGCACGTCGAAATCATCTTCGGTGCGATAGTGTATATCGCGGATATTGCGGATGGTGACCATGTTATCGACAAACTCGGCGTAGGGGAGAATCGCTTGGTCTGGCGCCCAGGCGCGGTCGTTTGAGGGAGTGCCCGAGAATACCACTATCGAAGCGATGACCACAAGAAACGCCACGCCCCAGAGCACATATCGAATCAACGTACGCATGCCATATAGTGTACGGTTTTACTGGCTTTGCGCTAGGGGTGGCAGTAGACGTATATGCTTAATGATTTTTTCGAAGTGCATTATGTAAATGCAAAGATGTGCGTTGATGAAGGATAAGCAGAAGTTTGTGAGTAAGTGTTTTTGGCATTTCCTAAACAAGAAGTATACTTCGGAATATGCAATTTGATATAGTGGGGATGATATTCAATCTCGGTGGGTTGTTGGTAGCATGTTTGCCGTTGATACCTCTCATTATAGTTACTTTTCGGTTCCGAAAACGGACCCCTAAAGATGGTTGGAAAAAATACATGTACTTAAGTTCTTTTATATTTTTGGTGCCAGCGCTTATATACGGAGGAATACTTTTAAAAACACTACTTTTCAATCATTCAACGTGGTGTTCAGGTAATGAAGGAGATTGCGTTTTTCAAGGAGTCCTTCTTGTCTTTGGTGGGCTGGTGAGTGCAGGTGCTGGTTTTCTTGCGCTGGTTCTTTTTCATGTATTCAGCATGCCGAAATCGATTACTATTCAAAATGCAACTTCTCCAACTTCTCTGCAATGAGTGTGTGGAGATGCGGGTAGTGTGCAAGTGTCGCATCCTGCTCGACCAACTTCTTTGCCTCCTCACGCGCGGCTTCAACGAGCTTGAGATTTTTGAGCGCATCCATGCCGATATCGGAGAGCCCCGATTGCGAGCGACCATACAGCTCGCCGGCGCCGCGTTGCTTCAGATCGAACTCGGCCAGCTCAAAGCCGCTTTTTGCCGTCGTCAAAGCCTTCAAGCGATCTTTCGATTTTTGCGACTTTCCGGCATTCACAAAATAGCAGTACGCTTGATGCTCGGATCGGATGACGCGCCCACGCAACTGGTGGAGTTGCGCCAACCCAAAGCGCTCGGCGCCCTCGATCATGATGATAGTAGCGTTGGGGACGTTCACGCCCACTTCAACGACCGACGTGGCGACGAGTATATAAATCTCGTGCGCGGCGAACGCTTCCATGACCGCGTCTTTTTCCTTTGGGGTGAGTTTGCTGTGCACAAGGCCCACATGTCGGTCGGGGAAGATCTCCCGTTGCAGTTTCTTTGCGGTTTCGATCGCGCTTGCCGCCATCACCGCCATGAGTTTCTCCGGGTCGGGCTCATCGATGCGCGGGCAGATGACATACGCTTGTCTGCCGGCGTTTAGTTCTTCGGTGATATGTGCGTAGGCTTGCGAGCGTTCCGATTCTTTTATTATAAACGATTTGACCGGCTTCCTTCCGGCGGGCATCTCATCCAGCACGGTCAGATCGAGGTCGCCGTAGAGCGTGAGCGCCAAGGTGCGCGGAATGGGAGTGGCGGTCATGGAGAGCAGATGTGGCATAAGGTCGTCTTTTTTGCGTAGCTCGTGTCGTTGGCGGGTGCCGAAGCGATGCTGTTCGTCGATAATGATAAGGCCGAGGTTTTTGAACGAGACTGACTTTTGAATGAGCGCGTGGGTGCCGATCAGTATATGGATGTCGCCCTCGCCGACCCATTTGAGAAGTTGCGCACGAGAGACGCTCGTCGATTTGGTGGGGGAGACTTTGGAGGGATATTTGAGACAACCCGAACCGGTCAAGAGACCAATCGAAACCGGCATATAGTGAAAGTATTCGATAAACGATTCGAAGTGTTGCTTTGCAAGTATTTCGGTCGGCGCCATATACGCGACTTGCAATCGTCCGTGAACATTTCCATTGGGAGATGACTCGACGACCGCAAATGCCGCCGTTGCCGCAACCGCTGTCTTACCCGAGCCGACATCGCCTTCGAGCAATCGCGACATTGCGCCGGGACTTGTAAAATCGGCAAAGATACTCTCTATTGCGTGCCGCTGTCCACTCGTGAGAGCAAACGGAAAACGATCAACAAACGAATTGTTGTTTTTAGTATCAAGTGCGATTGAGACTGCATCAGCTTGTGCGACTTCTGCGCGTTCTTTGTATTTTGCCAATTGAATCGCAAAGATCTCTTCGAACGCAAAGCGTTTTCGGGCACTTTCACTATCGGCGAGTTTTTTGGGTTGATGGAGCCAGACGAGCGCGGTTGCAAGACGGGGGAGGTGGTACCGCGTCCGCAATTCCTCGGGAACGGGATCGGTCAGTTGTTCGTGTACACCTGCAGAAAGCGCGCGCGCGATCGCGTGGCGAAACCATTTGCTCGTGATGCCTTTGGATTCCGGATACAGCGCAAACAGGGTCTGCTCGGTATCTGTGTTTCCGTCGCCCTCGAAAAGGGAATCGGATTGCGAAAGCGGTATACCGCTTGCAAGCTCCGTTTCCGGATTGCTAATGAAGAGCTTTCCTTCCGAGCCACCAATAGTACCGGAGACTTTCATCACAACGCCCTCGGTGAGCATCTTGGCGAGGTAGGGCTGATTGAACCACATCACCTTGATGCGCCCGGTCCCGTCGGAGAGCCAGCCTTCGGCGATCGCGCGACGGCTGTTCCAGGTTTTGCGGGTTTTGAGAGCGGAGAATGTGCCATACACGACGACCTCGTCGCCTTTTTGAAGAGTGCCCACTGATTTGCTTTCAGCGATATTTTCATAACGAGCCGGCAGATGATAGAGCAGGTCGCGCACGGTGTGAAGCCCGAGTTTTTTGAGCGCTCGGAGTTGCGTATCGATTATTCTGAACTGTGATCGGATGGTTTCATGCGGCGTCATATGCTCAGTATAGCAGTGGTGCCGGCAATCACGTATATGGTGAAGTAACAGTGTCAATCCACAGCCATGCCTAGAGACTGTGCTTAAATTGTCGTACACTACAGATACTTACTCATATACTTAGCGCATCATGGTCGACACACAAGAATCCAATACACGATATGTAGTTCTCATTGAAGATGAGGAAATTCTTTCTAATATCCTCGCGGACAAATTGCGACGAATGGGGTATCGCGTTGAGACTGCGTTTGATGGTGAAGCCGGTTATGAACTTATAGAGAAAAGCGCGCCTGATCTGGTTTTGCTTGATATGATGCTTCCGAAGCTGAATGGATTCGGCGTGTTGGAGCGCTTGCACGAAGCGGGAAAGTTGCCGGCACTGCCGGTCATTGTTATTTCCAATTCAGGTCAGCCGGTTGAGATCGAACGCGCTGAAAAATTGGGTATCAGGGACTATTTAGTCAAACTGAATTTTGATCCGGATGAGGTACTGGAAAAGGTACGTGAAGTCTTTGGTGAGTCGGGAGAGACAGCGCAGACTGTAGACAACGAAGAAGAGATTGAGCCTGAACACCACACATCTGAGGGTGCTCCAGCCCATACTGGCGAAAAAGCAAATGTATTGGTCGTTGAAGATGATCTTTTCATTGCTGATCTATTGGGAAGAAAACTGCATACGAAATTCACCGTGCATCAAGCGGGTGAAACCAAAAGTGCCGAGGATATCCTCAGCAAAAACCCAATTGATATCATTTGTCTCGATATTATGTTGCCGGGAGAGGACGGGTATTCTTTTTTGACCCGCTTGAAAAGTAACGAAGAGCGCAAACATATTCCGGTTTTGATGCTCTCCAATCTTGGTCAGCAAGAAGAAATCGAGAAAGGACTTTCTCTTGGAGCCGCTGACTATCTAGTGAAAGCGAATATGTCACCTGATGAGATACTGGAACGCGTCGAAGAAGTGCTCGCTGCATAGATTAGTCACATTTTCTATATCGGTGCGCATAAGTTGACTCAAGCTCGGTAGCGGTCTTCATACTATGGATATTTCCCTCGTTTCCCGTTCCATCAAGTGGTATCAAAAAATCGGATTTCAATTTTCGGTCCTACTTTTCGTTTTTAGCGCGATTGTACTATTCGCTCTCGGTGCGCACTCGAAGCTACTGTTTGATCTTGGACTATTACGTGCAGATGAAATGCCTCTCACGCAAGCGGAACAAGTTGCGGGAGCCGTTGAGTCGCAATTAGACGGGATCAGGGCGAATGTGCAGATGGTTGTCGATTCACTTGATGAGCGTCTTGAGCCGAACACACTA
>PWVU01000139.1 GCA_003561715.1 Candidatus Kaiserbacteria bacterium
CGCCCCTGAGAAGCGGTCGGCTCATTTTCTGGATTACGTACGGGCGCGATGATTTCAATGCTTTCGGCCACCTCTCTTCATGCTTCTGATCACGGAAACCGTTGCTGGCATCGTCAAGCACAACCAGATCAGCACCGGGATCATCGTTCTTCACCTCAAGGGGCGAAATCTTCTCATCGGCGGCAAAGCCCCTGAGTTCATCGATGCGGTACACTGTCCTCCCCATGTGTGTTGCCGAGTAAGGATACTGCTTCAGGCTGGCGTAGGAGCGAACAACTCTGGTGTGTGGAACGCGCTCGATGTCCGGCAGTTCCGGAGCCAGAACGGGCGCACCAGTCGATGACCGCACCAGGTCTGCCAGCAGCAGGGCGCCGCCCGCTCTGGCAAACCGATGTATACCGGGATAGGTCTGCCAGTTGAACTCACATGCACCTTTGATACTGGACGACTCCCTGGAAGGCTCCGCCACTTCGAACCAATCGACGGCCACGTCGCCCGTCACCACGATCTTCGGCTGACCTCTCTTTGATTGTCTCGATCTGATTTCGCTTTCCATTATGCTTCTCCCCTTGGGCCTGGAAACGGCCAGAGCCCCTATCACCAATTTCACAGGTCTACCGCGTCATCGTCGACATCGACAGGATTTGGCAGTAGCACATACTGAGCGACTAAGACAATCTTAACAGGAATGCGGCGTTTGTCAATAACGCCGCCGTGATCTCGACTTGACCGGGGCTCGTGAGACTGTTTGCTCCCTTGCATCAGTAATGCCAGAACGGTTCAGCCTTGCAATGCTGGAACCTGTAGACACGCATTGATATGGGTCTTGACAGAGAAAACAGGCAGCGGTAACATAGGATTGGGTGGCAAATGAGGGACACGATGGCAGGGTTGGCAAGAGCCGGTGATACTTCGCGACGACGGTGGAAGGGATGCTGGGAGACACAGCAAGGCATTCTTGTGTCCCTGAGTGTCGTTGTCCTCTGTCCTCTGGCCTCTATCCACCACCACCCCACTTCGGCTTTGGAACAAGGCTCGCACCGATTGCCGACAAGCGGTACGGGCCGCAGCCATCGGCAGTATAGTGCGGAGGTGGCCAGTGGCAGTGGCGCATTGTCCGTCTTCCCAGCGTTAAGCAGGTACACGAGTTGGAGATAGCTATGACATCTGGCTGCAGCCTTTCCCCTGGCAAATCGCCGTGCTTTGGGAGTCCTGATGAGTTGATGAAAGCAATCATCGCCACGGTCAGGGCAGTCTCGACTTGCCAGGCTAGTGATGTGTAGCCATTGATAGCAGATAGCAGGACGAGATAGTGACCGATAAACAGAGCTTCACGAATACGGTTGAGAACTCTTTGGTGGAGCATAAGTGGCCCCTGATCAGTGTCATGTGGGTTGCGGCTTTGGGGCTAGAATATCCGCTTCTAGCAACTATCACTCGCTCATCGGATAGCCTCGTTTGGTCCTGGACAACAACCATATACCTCTGCAAGTGTTCATACCGGTCTGCGAAGGATAGCCCGGAAAGGTACTCTCGCGGACTCTTCCAGCTTTGCATGGATAGTGATTGAGCAAGCTATGCGCAGGTAACGATTGCTACCCTGCGTACTGCTTGTCGCATCGTGAGCCCTGACGGCTGGAGCTTATCAAAGGAGGTGCGTATGCCAGGAAAAAGCAAGACCTTCCGGATCTTCGTCAGTTCCACTTTCAATGACCTCAAGGAGGAGCGCAACGCACTGCAGAAGCACGTGTTCCCTGAGCTCAAGCGACGCTGCCTGGCCGAGGGAACTCGCCTGCAGGACATCGATCTTCGCTGGGGGGTCAGTCAGGAGGCTTCACGCGACCAGCAGACTATGAACGTCTGCCTGAGCGAGATAGACCGCTGCCAGGAGGTCACACCACGGCCAAACTTCATCATTCTGTTGGGAGAGCGCTACGGCTGGTGTCCGTTGCCACCGCAGATCCCCGCTGACGAGTTTAAGAAGCTATCCAACCAGGTCCCGAAGGCCGACCAGCCACTTCTCGACAAGTGGTATCTTCGCGATGACAACGCCGTGCCTTCTGAGTACGTCCTTCAGCCATGGGATGATCACACCTATGACAAATGGGGAGAGATCGAAGCCAAGTTGCACCGAATCCTGAGGGCGGCGGCTCAAAAGGTGACCCTGGATAGAAGCGCTTTCTTCAAACATTGGGCATCGGCCACTCACCAGGAGATTGCCGCTGGGGCAATGTCACCGAGGGCAGAACCTGAGCATGTCTTCGCCTTCATTCGCACCATAGACGGACTGCCCCATGATGCGAGCGCCGGACAGTTTCTCGACCTCGCACCAGACGGAAAACCAGACCAGGAAGCTGTTGATAAACTCAAATCGCTGAAAACCGAACTGAAAGAGAAACTGCCACGTGGCAACGTGCACGACTACGACGCCGAATGGAAAGATGGCAGGCTGACTACTGGCCACCTTGACAAGCTCTGCCAGGATGTAACGGAGAGCCTCTGGAACGTAATCCTTAGTCAGATGGGCGACCTGGAGGCTGTGGACGCCATCCAACAAGAGGAGATCGATCAGAAGGAATTCGCTGCCGAACGAGCAAGTTTCTTCACCGGCCGCGTTCAGACTTTGAACGACATTTCAGGCTACACTGCTTACACTAAAGGCCCTGAAAGTGGCCCGCTGGTGGTGTTTGGGGTCTCCGGCTGTGGTAAGACCGCCGTTATGGCCCGGTCAGCCCAGATGGCCCAAGAAAAAAAGGCGAGGGCGGTGGTTATGCGGTTTGTGGGCACAACCCCGGAATCTTCCGATGGCTGGTCGCTGCTCAACAGCCTCTGCCGGTGCATCTCACGTATCTACGGGGCAGATGAGTCCACCATTCCCTCCGCCTACAATGAACTCGTGACCGAGTTTCTCGAGCGCCTGAAGCTGGCTACAGCGGAGAAACCGTTAGTCCTGTTCATCGATGCCCTGGATCAGTTGCGCCCTGGCGACCCGGCTCGAAGCCCAACCTGGATACCCGTCGAACTGCCGCCGAACGTAAGGCTTGTCGTTTCGACGCTGCCATTCGACATCTTTGATGAACTCAAGAACAGGCTGCCGAAACACAATTTCATCGAGATTGCGCCCATGACTCCAGACGAGGGCAAGGACCTCCTGTCCAAATGGCTGAATTGGATGGACCGCACTCTCCAGGATGACCAGTGGAAGGAGGTGATCGGCAAGTTCGCGCAGGAAGGGCTGCCCCTTTATCTAAAGCTTGGCTTCGAGGAATCCCGCCGGTGGAAATCCTACAGCCTATCCGAGGAGACAGTTCTGGCGCCCGGAATAGCCGGTATCATCCGGGAGAATCTCTTTGGCCGCTTGGCTGATGAAGCCAACCATGGCCACGTGATGGTCTCCACCAGCCTGGGGTATCTAAGGTCCGGCAAGAACGGGGTTTCGGAAGACGAAATGGTGAAGCTCCTTTCCGGGAATCCAGATGTTATGACCGATTTCAGGCGCCGGGCGCCGCTTTCCCCGGAGACGGACCGGCTGCCGATCGTGGTCTGGTCGAGGCTACTCTTTGATCTGAAACCCTATATCGCCGAACTGCGCGCCGATGGCACCACAGTCATGAGTTTCTATCACCGCCAGCTTGGCGAGGCGACCGATGTGGCATATCTGGAAGGAGATGTCCGAGTTAAGAGGCACCGGCAGCTGGCCGAATACTTTGGCCAGCAGGATCTCGTTTTCGAGACGGACGGTCGGTCCGCGCCGAATTTGCGTAAGATGTCGGAGCTGCCCTACCAACAAACCATGGGGCAGATGTGGGATGAACTCTTTGCTACGCTTACCGATTTCCACTTCCTGGAGCGCAAGGCAGCCGATGCAGGTGTAGTGGAGGCCAGGGACACGCAAGGCAATGTGTCCAAGACTTACACCGGCGCCCTCCAGCTGGTCGATGATTTCAATCTAGCGCTGGAGAAGATTCCAGGTGGAGGGGGTGGTGGAAGGCGGGTGGGAGCCAATCCCATCATCGTGACCCCTGTCGATTTCGGAGAGGGATTGGTCATCCGCTGCCCATTCTGCAACAAGTCCTCCCAGTTCAAGCAGGAATGGCTGGGCAAGGAAATGGGTTGCCCGCAGGAGGGTTGCGGCAAAGCGTTGAGAGTTAACCCATTTGTCGTCCAACCGCCTGAGTGGCAAGAGTAGTGGCAAGTGTTAAAACGTTAGAAGAGAAGGGGCGCGTGCTCGAGGGTTTTTCCCGTGCGCTGGTGCGAGAAAGCCATAACCTGATGCAGCGTCCTGATCTGCTGTGGCAGCAGTTACATAATCGCCTGCAGTGGGAAGAAGAGCCGGTGCCCGATGTGCTTCAGCCGGAGTACCGGCGCCGAACCGCGCCAGGAGCCGTCCCCTGGCTGAGAACGAGGACGCCGTTCCGCGAGTCCAAGGCACTGATACGGACCCTTACCGGACATACTGGTGGAGTAAATGCCTGTGCCTTTCGTCGTGATGGTAAGAGACTCGTTTCGGCTAGCACTGACCAGACCTTGAGACTTTGGGATTTAGAGACAGGGCGAGAAATGACTAGGTTTGAGGGCCATTCTCACGAGGTGAACGATTGTGCTTTCAGTCCAGACAACCGTCGCATTGTCTCTGCGAGTAAAGATGGTGTGCTCATCCTGTGGGATGTTGAGAGTGGAAAGTCAATAGAACGATTCGAGATTCCTACTGGCCCACATCATGCTTGTACTTTCAGTCCAGATGGTTGCCGCATTGTAGTAGGCGGGTTTTGGGGCTACATCACGATTTATGATATGGAGACAGGCAAGGAACTCATAACCTTTCAAGGCCATGATAGCCGGATAGAGAGTTGCGCTTTCAGTCCAGATGGCAGGCGCTTTGTCAGTGCAAGCAGTGATGAGACTCTTAAACTATGGGACGTACGATCCGGGGAGGAAGTCAGAGCGTTC
>PWVU01000085.1 GCA_003561715.1 Candidatus Kaiserbacteria bacterium
TAGAGTTGAGTTGTGATAGCTCACACTTGGACAACTGAACGGTGTGTTTGTGTGTGGTCATATACCACAAGCATACCGTTCAATGGTTCAGGTTCAAAATTAAGATAGTGGGGTACTAGGAGCTTATGCGAAATGTTTTTTGCGAATTTGCTTCAGTTCTTCCTCGTCAGCTTCATCTTTACTTTGCTTTCCTTTTTCACCCAGGGCGCGTAGTTCATCCTCGGGTAGTACGTCAAGCTCTTTTGAACGTTTTCGAAGGTATTCTTGAGTGTTTTTCGATGGATCCTCAAGCACTTCGTCAAGAAGCGCATGGAGGATATTCCCGATCTTTGGACCCGGTTTCATATGTAACTCCGATATCAGAATATCACCATTGATCTTGAGCATACCTACCGAGATCGGATCGCGCAGGGCCTCTTCGATCATGGCGGTATATTTGCGCAGACGCAGGGGACGCTCCTTCGGCTTTCCGCTCCCTATGCGGTCGCAAATACGGACATTAATAAGGTCCCAGATATTATCTTCACCCACGTTAGCTATCATTCGGCGTACAGCAGAAAGGGATATCTTATCCGGATCGGAAAAGAACATGTGCCAACGAACAAGCGTTACCACTTTTTCAATGGCGTCTTTCGGAAATTTTAGTCGTTCCAGCGCTTTTTTTGTCACACGGGCGCCAACCACTTCGTGTCCGTAAAAGGTAATTTCACCTGTTTCATGGGAAACTCGCTTGGTCTCCGGTTTTGAAATATCGTGGAATAGAGCTGCAAGGCGGACCTCAAGCGAAAATCCGCTGTCCGCCGCATGCTGGAGTGACCGAATAAGATGCTCAAATACCGTATAGATGTGTGAGCGATTTTGCCCCACATCAATCGAGCGCTCAAGTTCTGGAACCATGTATTGAAGCATGCCCAGTTGTTTCATGTGGAACAGTGCTTGTTGAGGGTCGGGAGACATGATCATTCTTATAAATTCATCTCGAATGCGCTCCATTGATATCCTAGTCAATTTGCTTTTGTTCTCAGCTATTGCCGAATACGTTTCATGTGAAATCGTAAAGCCCAACTCAACGCTCAGTCGAATCGCGCGAAGCATACGAAGTGCGTCCTCCGAGAATCGCTCGTTCGGATCACCCACGGAAACGAGTCTTTTAGCTAGTATGTCTCTTTGACCTTGAAAAGGATCTTCTATATGACCTTTAGAAATAGAGAATGCAATTGCATTGACCGTAAAGTCTCTACGCGAAAGATCGTCCTTTATATCATTACTAAACTCGACACGGTCGGGTCGACGAGAATCGGAATAGCCATGTTCGGTGCGATATGGAGTCACCTCAACGACCTTCAGGGTCGGATCTTCCGTTTCAGGTGAAACAACTCCCACGGTGCCGAAATTGTTGTTGTAGTACGTTTCTTCAAAAAGCGCTTGGATCTGCTCAGGGTGTGCGTTGGTCGTTACATCCCAGTCTTTGGGTTCCTTCCCGAGGAGAAGATCGCGCACACACCCTCCGATCAGATACGCTTCATACCCTGCTTCCTCAAGCGTCTCTGTTACATGGGAAACTTCTGCAGGTATGTCCGATGGAGAAATGGTAGACATGGCTGAATTGTAGCATTGTGGGGGTTGTGTACAAGCGGGGTTGTGTGAATTAAGAACCAAGTACTACAATTACGTAACATGAAATCAAAAGTTCCAGAACGTACCCGCGCCATCGAACTGAGACGTAGAGGCTTCAGCTACCGTGATATTCTGCAAGAGGTAAGGGTTGCAAAAAGCACGCTTTCTAGATGGCTCATGGATTTGCCACTAACTGAGGATGAGAAAAGATATCTTAAAACTCGCAATGATGCCAATATTTCTCGCGGCCGAATAAAAGCGGCAACGGCGCATCGAAGTAATCGTTTGGCGCGAGATGAGGCGCTTAGATCAGTTGCTGAAACGGAGTTTGAAACGCACCGACTAGACCCGCTGTTTGTTATCGGAGTTGCCTTGTATTGGGCAGAGGGCGCAAAAAGGAGTGACACATTTCATTTTATGAATTCGGATGTTGATATGGTGAAGGTTATGCTCGCGTGGTTGGAAAAGTTCCCGGGTATTGGTAGGCACGAGTTGCGTTACAGGCTCTACATTCATAAACCGTATGAGTTTGAGCGATGCGAGGAGTATTGGTCTGAGAAAGCGAATATTCCACGCGATCGCTTCGTGAAAACTATTTACAAGTCAACGAGTCTGTTAGTTAAAAAACGTCCGAACTATAAAGGGTGTTTACGGATTGAAGTTCCCAAAAGCACACAGCTTCTCAGAAAGATGATTCTGTGGCATCATATGTTAGCTAGGAGTTTCTCCTAACTGCGCCCGTAGTGAAATGGATATCACGAGACGTTTCGGCCGTCTTATTGTGGGTTCGAGTCCTGCCGGGCGCACCAATCGGCCAGCCGCAAACCATTGTTTGCGGCTGATGCCGTTGGTTGTGTCCGGCAGGGCTCGAACGGCGGAGCTGCGCGTGCCTAAGCACGAAGCAGCAGCGAGCCGCGACCAGCGTGCTTACGAGCGGAGCGAATTAGCAAAAGCGGGTCGAGTCCTGCCGGGCGCACAGCGAGTTTACGAGCGTAGCAAGTCCGGCGGACTGCCGCGTGCATAAGCACGAGAGAGGCGGGAGCCGCGACCTGAGGTTCTTAGCGAGTTCGCGAGCTTAGAAACCTAGGGTTCGAGTCCTGGCGGGCGCACTAAGAAGCGAAGCGAATGATGCGTGCGCACACAAAGAAAAGACCACCCGGGAGGAGTTGGACCTCCGCGGGTGGTTTAGAAACCACATCACTCGTCTAGTGGTCTCATTTTTCTGAGTGCCCTTTTGGCTCCTATTTCTCGAGCATCCATCGTACATAGGATTTTCCGCACCCATCGCCTTAGTGGCGAGTGCGCCTCACGCATTCCTGCAAGGAAACCCAATGTGTATTCCGAACCTTTTGAGAGAAAGTGAGCCTCCCATTTTTTGGTGACCAGTTCTAGGTAAGCAAGAATGTAGCCAGTCATTGGAGGGAGCATGACCTATCTCCTACTTGTGAAGAAAAAGAGCAACAAAAGAGCCATAGGTATTGCCAGAAACCAAGCAAATTCGGGTGAATAATCACATCCGAATCCACTCGTCGAATCTGCGAAACACAGTGCAATCCCAAGTCCTACCCCGTTTAATCTCATCTCTTCCTCCAGTGAGTTGTTGCCCCGCCCGACACCGGTTCATCCGTAGTCGGGCGGGGCAGGTTTCAGCGCCCAAGAGACAGGCGCAACCGAAGCCCATCCACGAGAAGCGTGTGGTCGTCCACCACCCCATGTCCTCACCCCCTTTCTGGCTGGGGTCTGCGACAAGTTTGTACTTTTTTCACAAAAAATCACTTTATTTTACCTATTTCCAAGAAGTACTATATTTTGCAAAGAAATATAGCCAAAATATTGACAATATTTTCGTCATATCTATACTGAAACGGTGAAAGCATTCATCCAAAACCTCGAATTGATCGGCATGAAGCCGCGTGAGATACGGGTGTTGACCACACTCCATATCTTCGGCGCACTCTCGGTCACCAAGCTTGCGGGGCGCGCTAAGCTTCCACGCACCACGACCGAGGCGATACTACGACGCCTTAATGAGCGGGGATATGTGAGGAGAGTGCTACACGGCAAACGTCATCTTTGGAAGGCGACTCATGTCCAAAAGGTGAAGAGCAAGACCGACACCGCTTTTGACGCCATTCAAAAAGAGATCGACCCGGGCTTTGTCGGCCCCGTACTTGAGTCAATCGACGCGAAAGATGTCAACATTCGGGTGTTTCGAGGAAAGAAGCAGATGCTCGAAGCGTATCACACATTTTTGCCGACAAACGGACATATGCGGGGCATACAAGGCGCCGGCTTCGCAAAGCATTTCATTACGCATGTGTTCGATCCAGAACTCCAAACAGCCTACCACCGCGCGGCAATACAGAAGAGCGTTGTGGCGGAGGGTATTGTGGCGGAAGCGGTGATACGGGCATATTTTGAAGTGCATTTGGAAGCTTCTTTCTGGGAGCAAGCCTTTGCGGTGGCGTATCGGATGCATACTGTTCCGGACGCGCTTGTACCGTTTGATTGCGAGATCGTCATATCGGACGATCGGGCCATCATTTCCAACCCCAAAGAGAAGCTTATGGTGGTGATCCAGCATCGTGCATTTGTTCCAATCTTCGAGGCTCATTTTTCGCTTTTGCGCACACTTGCAACACCGGTCGATACGTTTGAATTGAAGCGACGGCTACTTGAGCGAAGCGGGGAATAGTGCTATTGTGGTGCTCACAATAACTTGTGGTCGACCACTGTTGGAGCACGGGTATACCCGCACACTAACTTTGGTCTTGCTTGAATCTTCGATTCAAGCGCGCGGAGCGCAAGACCAAAGTTAGTGTGCGGGTATAGTTTAGTGGTATGACATATCCTTGCCATGGATAAGACGGGAGTTCGATTCTCCCTACCCGCACAAAATAAGAAGCTAAAAGCGAAGCTTTGACGACTATATTTTGTGACGAGGTAGGGAGAATCGAAAACCCTTCGGGGACCCCTTGGGGAGAGGGGTGGGGTCGAGGAGCTCAGATATTTTCAAGCCTGTAAAGTGAAGAAAATATCGAGCGAGGTGACCGATTCTCCCGCATAAATACGCTCACCGCGAAGCATGCTTTCGCGGTGGTCGCGTTTTGTAGCGGATAGGAAGGATCGAAAACCGCAAGTCGATATGAATTCCGAAGCGTAACGAAGGGACTGTCGCCAAACCCCATTATTGCCGACTTTTTCGAAAAAATATGGCTTAACTACCTTGGTGAAAATGCTAAAAAACGAGTTTGGCGACAGTCCCACGAAGGAAGAAAAGGTTCGAGGTGGGGTCCGGAACACGTAGCCGTAGTGAACA
>PWVU01000053.1 GCA_003561715.1 Candidatus Kaiserbacteria bacterium
ACTACATCAATGAATGTCTGCGGGCGATATTTGCGATAGAGCGCGTCGGACATGTCAGAGTAGTATAGCAGATGTGCGAGTGAGACAAAAAAAGAGCCGCCCGGGGGCACGGGCGACCAGGGCGAGCCGATGGCGACCGTCAGCCAAAGAAGATGGCTTTCGCCACCCAAATGATGATGCACCATAGCGCAAGACTCGCGGAAATGATCACAAGACCGAAGTCTTCGCCAAGCTCGCCAGGTTCTTTGGGAGGTGCCTCGCCGCGCTCGTAAGCCCTCTTTCGCTTCATTCTCAGCCAGTCTTTTTGGCTGAGATGACGAATTTTCACCATAACACCTAACCTTTCCTGTTGCTTAGCAATGTATACAACACTATTTCATCTCTTGCAAGTATCTGCGGATAATCCGCTCCACGTCTTCCGCCGAATTGCTTTCCATAAGCGTATTTCTGAGCTCTTTTGCGCCATCCCAGCCGTTCACATACGCCTTAAAATGCTTTTTCATAATGGCGAAGTTTTTATGCGGCAAGAGTTTCTCGAACAATTCGACATGCTCCACCAGCACGCGCAACTTTTCCTCGGGCAGAATTGCATCAGGATCGATATCCTCGCGATAGCGCCACGGATTCCCAAATATCCCCCGCCCGATCATCACACCGTCGCATCCGGTCTCCGCAACCCGCTCCCGCGCCTGACGCATATTGGCAACATCGCCATTACCGATAATGAGTGTCTTAAACTGGACGTCCGACGTCCAGTTTTTCTTGCAGATCTCGTTGCGCAGTTTGACCGCATGCGCAACATGCTCCCAACGCGCGGGCACGAGCGACATCTCTTTGCGCGTGCGCGCGTGCACCGTGAGCGCCGCGATTCCGCTCTCCAAAAGCGTCGGGAGCCACGTATCGCTCTCATCGCGATTGTAGCCAATGCGTGTTTTGACAGAAACGGGTATACCGTCCGCCTCCCCCATTCTGGCGCCCTGCTTTGCCGCATCGATCAATTCTCGTGCAAGGGTCGGGTTCTTGATCAAAGACGCTCCGCTTCCCTGCTTTTCAATCGTACGATCGGGGCACCCCATATTGATATCGACACCATCAAAGCCAAGCTCGCGCACCAGGCGTGCGCCGTACTCCATCATCTCGGGCTTTCCTGAAAAAAGTTGAGCAACAATCGGACGCTCGGCTTCGCTATAGAGAAGATCGCGCATAAGAGGATTTTCAGAGTCAGGCATCCCTTGCTTTTCCCTCGTGTGCCACAATCCATCACACGAGACGAATTCGGTCCAGATCACATCCGGTCCGTCGCTCGCATGCAAATGCGGGGTGAATTCTCCATACGTGCCAATATCCTGCCCTCCGTACTTGGAATACTTTGCAAACAAGTACCGAAACGCCGCATCGGTCACATCTGCCATCGGCGCCATAACAAAGAATGGTTTGGGAAGGTCTTGCCAGAAGTTCATATTGTAATGCAGTAATATACATGAGATTATACGTATATATGTTTGAAAATCCATTTTATAAGCCCAGCAAGGGTGATCAACCTCACGCGAACGAAAATAGTAGTATCGATCTTAATTGGAACCCTGTACTATTGGAAACAAAGTACATTTCTCCAAAAAATCTCGACGAGGAAGACAATACTGATTTCAATATGGAAAAACTGATTCAAACAGCATGTCAAACACACGGTGTATCGAAAATGAAATGTGATTCAATTTTGAATACCTACGTGAAAATAGGGACAGTTCCCCAGTGGTTGGCAACCTATATAAAAGATGCCCAAAATCAGTAGTGGTCTTTAGGGTAAATCTTTATCTGCAAGCACCACCTCATCCCCCTTCTTCACCTCCCCGGCAATGATCTTATCGGCGACTGCCTGTTCCACGGTCTCTTTGATCACACGATTGATGTTACGCCCGCCGAAGCGCGGATCATAGCCCTTCTCGGTCACGTACTGGATAAGCTCGTCGGTTATTTTCAGTGTAAGTCCTTTTTCGCGCAAACGCTCGGCAAGCTCGCGCAATGCTATTTCCGCAACCGACCCGGCTTCATGCTTGGCAAGCGGATGGAAGAGAATGATATCGTCAAAACGATTCAATAGCTCCGGGCGGAATATCGCACGCGAGACTATCGAGTCGATTATTTCATCTTCCATACCCGCAATCGCGCGCCCCTCTTCCAGCGCCTGATACAGCAGATCGGCACCGGCATTGCTGGTGGCGATAATGATCGTATTGCGGGCATTGACCTGATGTCCGAGCGCATCGGTAAATTCGCCTTCGTCCAATATTTGTAGGAAGAGATCGTGCACTTGCGGGGACGCTTTTTCAAATTCATCGAGCAGTACCACATGGTACGGCGCTTCTTTCAGAAGCGCGACCAAGCGCCCCGGTGTGCCGTCGCTTCCCCCGATCAGTCGATCGATCGCTTGCGGCGTCTGAAATTCACTCATATCAAAGCGATGCATTGCACGCGCATCCCCAAAGAACAGCTCGGCAAGCGCTTTGGCGGTCTCGGTTTTCCCTACACCGGTGGGACCGATAAAAAGGAAGGTGCCGATGGGGCGATCGGGGTCGTTGATACCCGCACGCGCCCGACGAAGCGCGCCTGCCATCGCTGTAAGTGCATCGGTTTGTCCGATAACCCGCTTTTGTAATTCTTCTTCCAAATGCATGAGCGTCTCTTGCTCTTCTTCATGAATCTCGCCAAGCGGAATGCCGGTCTTTCCCTCAATGACCGCATCCACTTCCGTCGCAGTGATAAGATCGACACCGGTCGAGTCCGCGTGAATAAATGTTTCCTCCATCAGATCAAGTGCTTTGTCCGGCATGGTTGCATCCGAAAAATAGCGATGCGCACCACGCGCAATCTCCAGAAGCGCCGGATACGTCATAAGCGCACGGTGGCGATGCTCCAGTCGCAGAGCGCGTTGCTGGAGAAGCTGTATCAATACACGCTCGTCGAGCGATTGTACCCGCACCACCTCAAAGTTCTGCTTGATACGCGCATCTCGCTCGAGCATGGTATGCAGTTGATCTTCGTTTGCAGTGAGTACGATCTGTATATGCGGCGCGTCATAAAAAGGTGCAAGAAGTGCCGGTATGTCGACTTCACCCGCCGCCGCGCTCGTAAATCCGGCAACCGCATCGTCGAACGCCAGAATGATGTTACCCGCATCGTGCGCTTGGATAAGTGCTCTATTGAATTCTTCTTCGATATCTACTTTGGTCTTTTTTTCGCCAATAAGACGCCCAATATCAAAGAGAAAAAGATGCTTATGCTCAAGCGGCGGGTACACGTGTCCCTCGTGGATCTTGTGGGTCAAGCGCGCAAGCACCTCAAGGCGCTCAGTACTTTCATTACCGACCAGTATGGCGTTTGCTTGGCGCGAGCGCGCCAACTCCGCCTCAAGCTTTTCGACCTCGGAATCTTCTCCATGCGTTTCAGCCGAGACTGCATAGATGGGGTCTTGCTCGATGTAATGCCCGTATTTTTCAAGCGTATAGCGCTCGCCATAGGCAAAGTCTTTGCCCAAACCTTCAATGCGCCCCAGTCGATCCCGTGAATACCATCGTTCGCGCTCGCGAAGCCAGCGATGCGTACGCATGATCCACTCGGCGGCACCGATCAACTCCTCGATCGTATACCCTTGTGTTTGCAGGAAATGCGCAAACGCCTGATCTATCTTGTAGAGTGAGCGCACATATACCGGCAGAACCATACCGCCCGGTTCACGCTCCAAAAAGACCTCGCGCGCTGAAAGAAGAGTACGTGATTCGTTCAAAAACGATTCAAGTGCTTCTTCGGTCACGCCAAGGCGAATCATCGTATCTTGTCCGTAGGGAGAGCGCAGGAATCCTCCGGTCACATCATCATCGGGCGTGTAGTGCATGATAGCCGCGATCTCAAATGAGACGGGTACGTCGTTGTCCGAATGTGTTTCCTGCACTATCTGATTGAGTCCGCGGAAATAGTACGAGCGATGGAACGCCGAGAGCCCGGTTAGGCTTGCGCGTACCGGCAGTACGATCAAAAAAAGGCCAAGCGCTTTGCGCGAAAATCCTTGCACGCTCTCGATCAAGGCATTGCCCGCAAACGGCGCAAGCCCTCCCAGGAAGTAGCCAATGAAAATAACCGCGCCAAGCAAAACGAGCACCACGGTCAGCGCCCGCTCATATCGCCTACGTGATTCATACGGCAGTACATCCTCAAGTAGAAGGATGGGGCGATACAAAGCGTAGGCAATTCGTTTGAGATCTTCGTACGACATAGATTACGTGAGCACTATGAAAAAACCGGTCACCATCATCAGGAGATACAGCGCCGGCGCAAACAGCCATGACACAAACAGTGTTACTCCCATCAAGAGCACGAATACACTCACAACCAATCCGGCAAGAATTAGTACCGAGCGAACGAAAAATCCCACAATGCGCATCAGCACATTCACTACGACCGACTCGGCAAACGCGCCGACATCAAACCCTTTTTTTCTCCGCTCATCGCGTATGCGACGAAACGGCATAAACAGCGTTGAAAGCAGAAGTCCGACTGAAAAGAAATGCCACACGAACCACTGCACATTCCCCCATATGCGCAAGAAGTCACGAAGCCCCCGCGTGTAATGCCATGCGAAATAGTGCCATGCCAGCCCCACCATGTCTGTACAGTATACCCCGAGTAGCCCGACTCACAATGTGTCGTACCCACACCACGCCATAGTGCACACTACTCGGATGATTCTTCTTCACCAAGCAACTCGTTCTCGTTTACCTCGATAGCAATCTCGGCACGCGCTTCATCCTCACGATTTTCAGGTAGCTCGCCCGACGTTGTGGCGGTGATAGCTTCGTCGTCT
>PWVU01000107.1 GCA_003561715.1 Candidatus Kaiserbacteria bacterium
CGGAGCTTATGCCAGCCTATCCGGCGTTGGTGATCGAGCGGTACAACGTCACGCGTCCCGGTGTTGCCGAGCCGCTCTCGGCGCTTATCGAACAACACCCCGATGCTCGGCAGTACCAGGGGGTTGTGCCGCTTACCTTCTTTGGTGATCGATTCTTTGTTGGGTTCAATGATGACGTGGCACGGAATATCTCAGCGTTGGTAGGCGAGGCGTATGCACTGCGTCCACCACAGTCTGA
Organism: Candidatus Kaiserbacteria bacterium; assembly: GCA_003561715.1. Lineage (GTDB taxonomy): Bacteria > Patescibacteriota > Minisyncoccia > Phycocordibacterales > UBA12088 > CSSED11-315. The sequence goes on from PWVU01000107.1 coordinate 239, forward strand.
TGACGAGGTTGCGGGTGAGCGCGATGATATTTCTGAAGATGCCGATGAGACGGAGCAGGGAACACAGTTCACCGTGCCGTTTTTGGGCACGATCGATGCCGGTAATTACTCGACCGCCGCGCTCGCCGCGCTTCTGGGATTTTTGGATGGATTCAATATCTGTTCGCTGGGTGCGCTGATGCTCATTTTGAGCTTGGTGGTCAAGTTGCGCTCACGCTCGTTGGTTCTGCTCTATGGCGGCATGTTCATTGGGGTTACAGCGGCGATGTACATGCTCCTTATTCTCATCTGGCACCAGGTCTTTCTTACGGTGTCGCCGTTTTTCTCCGCGCTTGAGCTGGTGGTCGGGCTCATCGCCCTTGCCGGTGGGGTCTACTTCTTCCGCGAGTATGTGCGTTTTGAAAAGTACGGACTTACGTGTGAGAGTGGTAGCAATCGGCTGGTTGCGGCGGTATCCGATCGAGTCGGTAAAGCGTTTGCAGGTGGCACGCGCTGGGGCATTGTGGGTGCTGTCGCGCTCTTTGCGGCGGTCGTGGTGGTCATTGAGTTCCCGTGCTCGGCGGCGATCCCGGTGACGTTTGCCGGCATGCTCGCTCTTATGGACCTTTCGGTGGCAAGCTATGTCGGCTATATCGCCATCTTCATGCTTTTCTATCTGCTCGACGAGATCATCATCTTTTTGATCGCCGTCTATTCCCTCAAACTCTGGGCAACCAAAGGCTCAATGGTCAAATACGCAACCCTCGCAACCGCGTTCATTCTCTTTGGCTTTGGCGTGTACTATGTGCTGTCGGTGTTTTGAGGTGTTTCGCCCCCGTCTTTTTCCTGCGTGAGCTCCACGTGCTCGACTTCAACAAGTCGCTCCATGCGGCGGGCTAGCAAGTGCGCATGTTGTTCTGTGTCGAAGAACTCAATCCGGAATCGCGACCGCGTGCGCGTTTCGTCGATCGCCGAAACTTCCAGTCGTTCGATGTTGATCTGTCCCTGCAAGAACACGCTGGCGATCCGATACAAGACGCCCGGCGTGTTTTCGGTAATGGCGGTGAGTGTGTAGTACATAGTGAAAATGGTGTGCAAACTATTGAAGACGAATATCGGTGACTGCGCCGCCGCTTGGGATCATCGGGAAGACATTTTCGATGGTGCGCACGTGCACTTCAAGTAGTCTCGTTTCAGTGCTGTTGACGAATTCGGCAAGTGCGGGAGCGAGTTCGGCACGCTCACGGACACAAGCGCCTTTGATATTGTAGGCGGCGGCGAGGGCGGGGAAGTCGGGACTTTCGATTGCGGTTGCGGAATAGCGCTCGTCGAAGAAGAGCTCTTGCCATTGGCGCACCATGCCCAGGTAGTGATTGTTCAAGATGAGGATCTTCACCGGTACCTTTTCTTGCATGATCGTACCGAGCTCTTGAATGTTCATTTGCGCGCACCCATCCCCCATGACCGCAATGACCTGCCGCTGGGGATGCGCGATCTGAGCACCGATCGCGGCGGGTAAGCTGAAGCCCATCGTACCCAATCCTCCCGAGGTGATAAAACGACGCGTGCCGGTAAGGCGGTAGTAGCGCGCGGCGAGCATTTGGTGTTGTCCGACATCGGCAACAATGATCGCCGAGTCTGCGGTTGCTTCGTCCAGCGCGCGGATCGCTTCGCTCATACTGATCGGACCATCTGAGGGAGAGAGCGCTTCTTTTCTGACGGGCTCTTCGCATTGATCAAGCAGGCGAAATGATTCGCGCCATGCGGTTCGATCGGCTTGTGCAACATGCGGCGTGAGCGCTTCAAGTATCGCGTTTGCATCGCCGACAAGCGGCACGGTTGCGGGAATGATCTTATGCAGTTCCGCCGGATCGATATCGATGTGGATGATCTTTGCATTACGCGCAAATCGTGACGCGTCACCGGTGACCCGATCATCAAAACGCATACCAACTGCGAGTATGACATCCGCTTCGTCTGTTTTGAGGTTTGCGGCGTAGTTGCCGTGCATACCGAGCATGCCGTGGAAGAGCGGGTGATCATCGGAGATGGCGCCAAGCCCCAGTACGGTCGCGGCGCAGGGGATATCCGCTTTTTCAAGAAGTGTACGCAAAGCATCTTGAGCGCCCGAAAGCAGTACTCCGTGACCGACAAGTGCGTACGGACGCTTGGCAGTATTGAGCAGTTCACTCGCTTCAAGGATTGCTTTCTCGTCAAGAGGAAGCGAGGGGCGGCTTTTTTCCGGGCGCGCGGGTACCTCATGGGTGCATGCCTCGGCAAGCGCGTTTTTGGTGATGTCGACCAAGACCGGTCCCGGGCGTCCGCTCTCTGCGATAGCTAGCGCGCGCATGATGGTGGGAGCGATCTTGTCAGCGCTCTGCACCTGGGCGCACCACTTGGTGACCGGTGCCGCCATGCTGATGATGGGTGATTCTTGGAATGCATCGGTACCCAAGAGCGCTTGATTGACCTGGCCGGTAATGCACAGGATCGGCGTGCTATCCATCATGGCATTCGTAATGCCGGTAAGCAGATTGGTTGCGCCCGGCCCCGAGGTTGCGACACATACCCCCACGTTTCCGGTTGTCTGCGCGTACCCTTCGGCGGCGTGCGCCGCCGCTTGCTCATGACGCACAAGGATATGTCGCATCTTTCCATTACTGTGCGTATAGAGTGCGTCATACGCGGGCATGATTGCGCCGCCCGGATAGCCGAAGATCGTGTCGATACCGGCTTCCTTCAAGGTTCGTACGAGCGATTCCGCTCCGGTGGGTGTGTGCATAAGATTGCGTGTTCTGCTGATAATGGTGCTGTGGCAGGCGGCGACCGGAAATAAAAAACCCCGTGTTGGCGGGTGTTTCTGAGTCGTGTTCCGTATGTTGGATACTACTGCAGAGACCCCGCCTTCAAGCGGATGAGGACGACGACGAGTACGAGCACTACTGATCTCATACTGCTCATCCTAGCAGTGACGCAGGGATTGTCAACAACGCGGGTGTGTATGTCGGAGCCGCATGTGTGAGACCTCTATATAGCGGGCGGGATACTCTTTGAAAGAAACGGCAACGCTACCCGATTTTTCTTTTGGGGTGCATGGACGTGTAGTTGTTTCAGTGGTCATCCCGCAGGCGGAGGTGTATACTGAACGCATTGATCACACTTTATCAAGTAATGAATAGCCACTATGTTTTTTGAGCAAGCGCCAGGAGGTCATAATTCAGGAAAAGACCCATTCACAGAGGGTACCACTTTTGGTGAACGGTTACCCGAAGGTGCGCTTGAGGGTTTACTGGATGTTAACAAACCTCAGAGCGAGGGTGCAGAAAAAGAAGACTCAGCAGCAAATGATAATGAGCCAGAGAATCCTGACGTGCATGACAAAGCCGCATAGCAACTTTTGCGCTTTTGATATCCTTCGGCAATAGTCAAAGTCAAACCGTCTACGCCGCCAGCCGCTCCTCGGGGCGATTGTGCCGTTGCTGGTGTTCAAATGCCTCGTAGGCGTATACCGCGCCACCTTCGGCATACACGCCACCCGGCGCGTCTCCTCGCACTACCGCCGAGGTCATGGGTGCGATATGTCCACCGCGCACAATGGTGTGGGTGATGGCGGTTGGGTTTTTTGCCAAGAATTCCTTGACCGCTTCCAATGAGCAGGGTGCCAACGCCACCTCGGGAGTGACCACATCGTCACTGTCGCCGGCAATAATGTGTATATGCTCCAAACCGCCCCGAGAAAATGCATCCAGAAACGAGACGGGTTTTCCGTACAGTTCGTATGGCATGGTACCATCATCGGCAATGGGGATACGCGCGCCGAGATTGCTCATGCGTGTTGGTCCTTCGGGAAGTGGGCGCACTTCGCCAAGCCAGTGTTGCACTGCCGCATGCTGTGGCTTGAGTGGCGTGCGCGTACGTTCCACGGTCTGTAAAAATTGGGAGAGGGGATTTTGTCTGCCGCTGGGATCTTTCAGCCGCATGGCAAGTGCCGCCGCCTCACCGGAAACCGCTCTGGTGCCGTTGGGGAGAGTGACGGTGATAGCGTCAACCGTAAGGAGTGCGGGAGGCGCGGCTTCCAGAAGTCGGTTCCATTCGGGTGATTTGGTAAGATCGTTGGGAGGTACATTCTGGATAAGTTGATCGGCAAGACCGTGCCACTTGCCCGAGACAAATCCCGCGAGTGCCATGTATGCACCTTGGCAGGTACCGACAACGGTTGCCGGCAAGCCGTGTTTTTGTGTTAGTTCTTCAAGAAAGACCGCAACATCATCAATGATGTCTTCGGGCGTCATCTCAGCGACCGCGGGAGTGGTCATAATGTCTTTGAACTGCACAATGTAGGTTGGAATACCGCGGTGCGCATAGCTGTGCGCGAAGCTGATTCCTTGGTGAGGCAAGAGCGCTTGTATGCCGTCGGAGAGAATAAAAGGGGAGAGGAGGAGAACCGGTTTACGGGTGGGATCGATCTCCACACCCTCGACCAAAGGATGTATCAAGTAGACGACTGAACGATCGGTCTCGGCAACTTTTGTGTACTCTTGTTCGTTTTCAAAATGAAAACCGACTTCCTTGGCGATATCGGCAATTGCTTCGGGATTTTGTCGCGCAATGATGTCGATCGTTTCAGCGAATTGTTCACA